>NZ_KV805569.1:0-57269 GCF_001811595.1 Enterococcus sp. HMSC078F03
AGATTTCTAGGTCTAACTTTTGGGGGTCGGCTCACATATTACAATGGTTGTCGTTTTTTTATTTTTAGATTTCTTCTATCAATTCAATCGCTTGCCCACCAACATGCGGTGGAATCGACATAGTCATCGGTGGCAAGCCCACGACTGTGAAACGGACTTTGGTCCCTTTTTTCAAGTGAGACAGTGGGATACTTTCCTCTAACTGTTCAACAAGTATGTTTAAAATTACCCCATGAGAAAATAAGGGCACAATGGATTCTGGATCACTTTCTGCTTGGATATTTTCTAAATGTAATCGCATTGACAATGGCTGCGTCTCATTTAACACACCAGCCTCTGCTAATTTCCCTGTAAAAACAGCAATTTTTTCAGTCATTTGTTTGCCTCCTTTTTAAACATCATATTGAAGAGAATTAATTCCATCCCCTAAAAATTCTGAAGCGTTGTTAAATTCGGCAGGATCATATTTGGTATAGGAAACTTGTAATGTCAAAGTAATATTCCTTAAGGTTTCAGAATGGGCAAATTTCTCTTGAGCTTGTTGTTTGAATTCTTTTCTAGTAGTGTATCCGTCATCCCCATCGCGGAAAATTAATAACGCCCAAGTTGGCGGTGTGCCGTCGATAAAGTATGGTAAGAAGCGATCATCCGTTGTCTCTTTAATCGCCGCTGTCACGATTTGTAGCAATTCATTTTTTTGTTCAGGACTTAATAAGTTACGAATACTTTCCCAATAGGCCACTCGGATCACGACTAAATATAACGGCGCTTCATAACGTGTAGAAATGTCAGAAAATAAATCGAATCCTTCTTCGTACATTTTTGCTGTTCTTAAATTGGTTACTGCATCTAACGCATTTAACTGAGAAGTTTCTTTACGTAAGCGAATATTTTCTTCTTCAATCGTACGAATTTGATAAGTCACTGCATAGATTGTTAAACAGTAGAGCGGCGGCATGATTAGCCAAAATAATGAGCCATAGCTAAACAAATCATGATAGACATACTGATATACAACATAAGTCAATTGTAGAAAAATAAATATAAGCGAAAATGTTAACCCCGCTGTAATCCCTACAAAATAGGTAACAATAATTAAGATAACTGAAATTAATAGACAACTTAAGTCCACAAAGAAATCATTCGTTCCTAAGGCCATAAAGATGGTTGTGCCGACAACCAAAACAATTCCTACCAACAAAGTTAAATCCAAAAGTAAGGTCACTCGTTTTTGATTCACTCTATTCCCCACCTTTCAAATTCTTCTTCACGATGAAGAACGCACTTAATCCAATAATGGTCATACCAATTAAGAAGACAAATAGATAAATCATTAATTTATGATTATTGACAATTCGTTTACCTAATGATTCGTTGCTAACGTTGCTTACACGTTTTTTGAAACGATAATCATAGCGACGATAGTTCGGATCGACCACAATGGCATCTCCTTTGTACATAGAAGTATTCTTCTCTGTATTCACTTGTGTAGAGGCTAAAAAGACACCTTGTGATTTAGCTCCCGTTAAGATTAACGCCGCGGCTTTCGCATTATATGGAGAAAACATTAACTGCGCCGTACCGATTTGTTTGCCATAATCTTTTTCAATGCTCAGTTTCTCGTTTGAAACAAAACGTGTGAAGTCCTTATCATAATGGAAATATAACTGATCGTTTAACTTACGAATCATCGGATTATCCTTAGGCGTACCAAAAATAATCAAGTTATGATTTTCTAATGCCGCATTTTTAGGCGCTTTTTTATAATACGTAATCTCACCGACATTACTTTCGGCATAATTACCAATTAAGTTAAATAAATTAGTCAACACTTTAAAATAGTTGTCGTCCATTTTTTCTGGTAATAAAATCGCTAAATCAGCAAAAGAACGGCTTCTGATAAAAATGTTCGGATAGTTGTTAAATAATATGTCATTCAGTTCTTCTGTTTGAATAAACGCATTTGAATTATTTTCAATAAAGGCCCATGGAGTCTGACCATTTCGCAAAACTTCTGGTGATTTAACATTCAAATCAAAAGCAACTTTTAAAACAAAACTATCAGCAATTTCTAAGTTCTTTGGAAATTCGAGATTTAATTCATCACCGTTCGCACGAGCAGCGCTTAATTTCTTGCTGCCAATTGGTTTATCATTGGCATAGACCGTCACTAAAGAAGAATCAAAATCTAAGTTTTCAGCGTATTTAAAATGTAAATGCACGCGACTTCCATTGGCATTGTTTCGATCCACTGGTAAATTGACAAAGTACGTTTGTTCTTGGTGATAGGCCCCTTCTAGCTTATCCCCCGTTGAGGTTAATGGATAATTTCCATCAAATTCTAAAGTTGAACTAAACGTATCGGTATTCTCATCAACTGTTGTCTCTTCTTTATCTGTTTGGGTCATTAATTCATAGTTTGCTAAATAACGTCCCGCACGAACAAGTAAGTCCTCATCTTTAGAAGTAGCTACTAAAACATGCTTATCTGGTTGATTGAAAAATTTTAAGACAGCCTGGTCCTCCACACGTTTGCTATCGATTTGACTTTTATACTGATCTGGTAATTTATCATAGCTGGCAATAATCAACTGATAGGGTGCTGACTGTTCTTTGTTCAAAGAAGCCATTGGTAACAATTCTTCTGAGGTAGTAATCAAACGAGCAGCACCAGCTAACGCATGGGTCGCTGCAGCTAATTCTTTTTCCGATGCATTTTCTGGTGTCAAAATAACACTGTGTTTATTCGCAATCGTGTCTGCTCCCACAAAATGATTATAAAAAGAATGAATCGTATTCTCTGGTAATTGTAAATCGTATTGGAAGTTTACGTTAGATCCTTCATACATCGTTAACCAATTTGCCGGAGTTTCAATTAAATTATACATGTCGTTTCCTGCCTGATTAATAATTTGGCCCTCAACAGTCAATGTATTTGTCTCTTTAATCAGTTCCAAAGGGATTTCAATCGTCTTTTGTTGAATACCAGTCGTATTTTCAGGACGCCAAGAATAAAACTTCACACCATTCACCGCCACAGTTAAATCTGAGGTCTGATTATTTTTTAATTGTGTGATTTGGTAGGTCATATTGAATGATGCTTTTTTTACATCCCAATAATCAATTTTTGTAAAATACATGGTGCTACGGACAGAAGTACCTGTTAAAGAGATTGTTTTATTTTGAAAAGGTTGTGTAAAGGTATGGTTGTCTTGTTCTTTGTTTTCGGCGTATACGGTCGGACTTGCGACACCAATTAGAATTGCCAGAAAGAACAACCCTATTAAAGTGACTGTTTTTTGTTTCATTGCACGTTTCCTCCTTATTTAAATCGTTCAGTTTTGTACCATTTTGTTTGTGTTTGTTTATGAAAAACATTTTCTTTAATATACATCACCATGCCATAAGCGGCGACTACTAGCCACATCTGACTGTATGTAATATACATCAAGGCAATAATTAAGATATTCTCTAAAGTCATTTCGCCTTTTTCGGTTGTAATACTGACAAAAGTACTGAAAATAAATAACAAAATCGCTAACAACCATAAGGAATTGCTAAATCCTTGCAGGGTCGTTGTTAAGTAACCAGACATTGATAAAACTAACATGATGTCTGACAAAACGAGCGATGTCATTAAGAGAAAATAAATGGACAAGAAATATAAAATATCAAAACGGATCCGACTCGCTTTAGGATTAAACAATAATTTAGCATTTTTAACAATGACATAAATATTGCCTTTGACCCATCGCGTCCGTTGTCGGAACCAAACAGACAAAGTTTGCGGCTCTTGCTCCCACGTCACTGCTTTTGGTTGAAACTTAATTTTATAGCCCATCATATAGATGCGAAAGCTGATTTCTGTATCTTCGGCTAACGCTTTGTCATCCCAGCCGCCAATGGCTTCAATAATACTACGACGAACAATGAAATTTGTGCCAGGAATCGTGCATAACTTAAATAATTGAAAACGACCGGCTTGTGCCATCCATTGAAAGGCAAGTGTTTCGATATTAATAAAGCGTGTCAACAGGCTTGCATTGCGATTTCTCGTTCTAAATTTACCAATAACCGCGCCGTATTCCTCACTAGCAATTAACTCTCCAACTAAATAACGGAGTGCATTCGGTTCAGGTGTATTGTCCGCATCATAAATGGCAATCACGTCCCCCTTGGCTTGCTTGAAACCAATGTTTAAGGCATTAGACTTACCTTTCCCACCTGTTATATTGTCTGTATTAATAATCTGCAAATTTCGATTAACCGCCTTTTTTTTGACATTCGCTAAAAGCTCGGCACTATTATCACTTGAGTTGTCATTAATCACAATAATTTCATAGCGATCTTGCGGATAATTAAAATTTAATAACGCTTCAACTGTCCGCACAATGACAATTCCTTCATTATGGGCCGGCACCATAATTGAAACAAACGGTGCATCTTCGTCCTCTACAGGTGGCGGTGCGACAGGATCTGTTTTTAAATAATAAACATAGCCAAAAATAACTAAGAGAATATTTACAATTAGTAAACTCCAAATAATGATAGTTGCTGTTAACATTACAATGTCAGCAATGGTCATTTGTCTTCCTCCTTATTAATATATTTCGACCGATAATTCTTTCGTCCAATCATAAACAAAATAATCAGGATGATTAAAGTCAGTGTAACAACGCCAATCAAAATATTGTTTGTGATACTGAAAAAGAATGAAAATAACCCTGTAAATCGTTGTTTTTCAACTGTTGAGGCCCCTGTATCAGCCAAACCATTGACAATTTGATTGTTTAAGAAGAACCGATTATTCCGAAATTCGATTTTCTGCGTTTGTGTTTGAACAGTGAAATGTTGATCCGCTTCTGAAACACTAAACACTATTGGTGCTTCTTTGACTTCTTGAATTAGATGATCCACTTCTTTTTTAGAATTTGGAAATGAAAAACTAATGGTGGTCGGCATTGGAAATCGATAGTCATTCGGATTATCTTTATCCGTCCATTCAATCCCCGATAAATAATCATACGGTAAATCAAACAAAGCATTCTTATAAGTGATTGATTCTCCCGTTTGGTTCCGATAAAAAACACGTTCAATCGGCGGATTTTCTCTTAGAATCACTGTATCACTAATTGCTAGACCATCCTCTTGGTATTGAAGGTCTTGATTCCAATATCCTGGAGCAGAAATGCCTACTGGATAGACATGTCTGTCGACCAATAAACTAATCTGCTGCGCCATCAATTGTTTCAAGGCACGTTGGTCATTTAAATCAACATTATTAACGACCGGTGTTTCTAAGAAAATAACCCCCGTCGAAGCAAATGCACGTAACGCATTCGTAAATAGTTTATAAGGTAAAATCGTATTGTTTTGTGAAACGCTCGTACTGGATAAAATATAAGGATACGTGGTTTTAACTAATTCTTCTTGCAAATAGGTTGCCACAGACATATCTCTTAACGGGTTAAAATCAGAAATCGTCAAAAACGGCCGTGACATTTTTTCACTTTCCAGCCATTGACTAATCACGTCCAAGCTTTCTAAAAAAACAGCGCCTTTGCGTTCAAACATTGGTAGAAAAGCATGCCCATTCTCAATTACACCAAATGGATATTCTTCTGGTGCTAATTCTTGTGTTTTTAATCGACCAACTGTCTGACCTTGCGTATTTTCCAGCACAACTGATTGATCTTGAAAAGGCAATACTTGAGAAAAGCGTTTTTTTTCATCTTCTAACCGATATTGACGATGACTTAATTCTTTCCACGTACCGCTAAAATATTGTTTTTCATCGTCACGCATGTTTCGACCAATGTGTAATTGTTTACCTTTAAAATGAACTCGATCTGCTAGAAAATCAGAGGCAATAACGCCGGCTTGTTCAGGCCAATTCACCATAGAAATCAAACTGTCATAGCCATCATTTAGCAATTCGCCAGGCACATAATCTGACACCGCCACACTCTGAACTTCTACTCCAAAACTCGTCAACACTCGTTGTAAAGCATCCACATCATTTTCTTTTTTTCCAGCAATATTCAAGCTGTCATAGACAAGTAAGACATGTTTACTTGGTGCAGCCAGCGCCGGTTTAGCAAAGCCGCAAAAAACGAAAAAGAGTAAGAAACACACCCAGCCAATAAGATATTGTTTATTTTTCAATTTTCTTTACCTCCCCAATGACTTGTGGTGTTGTATCTTGCCACATTCGTTTACCAATAACATCAGAAACAATTTGTAACAAGAGAAAATCTAAAAATACTGAGACTAAAAACAAATGACGTACTAAGTCACTATCCCCATCAATAATAATTGTTGAAATGAAAACAACTAATAAATTTAGATAAATCCCTGTCATTAAAAAGAAGCGAAAAACTAATCTCGGTTCGTTTCTCTTGAGTCCTCTGTATAAACCAACGCCATATAAACCAAACAGGATCACGCCTAATAATAGATAGAAAGCAAAGTTTTTAGGAAAAAAGCTGGCTTTAATACGGTTATACACCATAAAAAATTTAGATTGTTCCAGCGGTGCACGCCCCGTCGTTTTCTCAAAATTCCCCACATTATTAGGCTTTACTAAGTAAACATTTGGGACCGCTGAATTCAGTCCTTGCCATAATTCAGATGGATAATTTAAATAATTCAATAACACCCATCCAAAACTCGTTTTATCAAAAAAATCTTTTTTCATTTGTTCAGAAGTTGGTGATACAGGACTGTA
Source organism: Enterococcus sp. HMSC078F03 (assembly GCF_001811595.1). Classification (NCBI taxonomy): domain Bacteria; kingdom Bacillati; phylum Bacillota; class Bacilli; order Lactobacillales; family Enterococcaceae; genus Enterococcus; species Enterococcus sp. HMSC078F03. The sequence continues at coordinate 6,728 of NZ_KV805569.1, forward strand.
TTCTTCAAAGTAGGAACGTCCCTTTTGCAACCCATATTGCGGGTTAATTCCGCCCTCTGACATCCGTTTATCTGGAACCTTACTATCCTTCATTACACCGCGCGTCATACTGTGGTAGACATCACGTTCATAGATATCGTTAGGGACAATAAAAGCTGCTAACGTTGTAAAACCAATCAGTGCAATTAAAAAGGCCGTCATTGACAATCGTTGATAACGTTGTGACAAGTAGACAAAAAATCCTAATCCAGCAATAATTACACCAATAATAAGCAAATATTCTTGGCGTGTTGTTCCTATTAAAAGTACTACTGCTTGTGCCAAGATAACTAAGATTATTCTTCTGAGCCAAGTTCGTGGTTTCGTCACCCGATAAAAATAGACAGAAAATGCTAAGACACTCACAGAAAGTAAAAAACTCGTCGCTTCTGTATAAAAGGAATTAAAATAAATCGTATAGGAGGTATCCCCTAAGATGAAAATAACCAACAAGGAGATAAGATAACTTTTTTTCAAAGATACGTCTTCGGTTAAGCCTCGTACCAGAATATAAATTGACACTAAAAAACAACTAAGATAAACGAAACCTAAGAAACGAATATCGAAAAGTGTTTGACTATAAAAAAGTTTATTAAGCCAAATGGCAACGGTAATGAAAAATTGTTGAGTGGAAACAAAGTGCGTCGTTGTTTCATTAAAATAACGCATAATTGAAAAGTCCTTAACAAAATAGGCCACATTGTCGTAGCTATCACCATTGACACGATAAAGACTATTTGAATTTAACACACGAAAATACTCGCCATTATCTCCCAAGCCATTAATCGGATAAACAAATAACAAAATGCTTGTCACTAACCCAATCCCTAAAACGGCCAAAAGACTTGGAGAAATATAACGACTCAACCATTCAAAAGCTGAGTTCATGTGTTTTTTGATCTTTTCCATGCTTTCACCTCATCTAGAAATCATAGGCCAAAAGAGCCATTAAGTTATTATAGGAATAGACTTGTTTCGTAACTTTATCACCAAACCCTCCATAAATCGGGCTGCTTGAATCCATAATTTGAAAATTATTAAGTACTGTAATTGCCGCACGATACAACTCTTTGTCATTTTCGGCAACACCAATTAAAGCCGCTATCGCATAACTGGCTGCAGATTGATTTTTATCCACAGGCGATCCATTTAAATCATACGAGTTAAAAAGCGTTCCTTGCTGAACTTGTTTTCGCACAAAATCAATACTAGTCTGCTTCGCCATACCCACTTCACTTAAATGGACAATCGTTAATAAAGATTCAATAATATTAAGTGTTCCGTTGTTTTCGTATTTATTTGTTTGATGATTAAACTTCGTTTGATAAAGAGGTAAATCATCAGAAATATAGCCATCGTCTATTAATTGGTAATGATACTGCAAGTAGTCTGCTGAAATCCCAAATTCTTTGTATAGATAACCCAGCGTAATTAAGTCAATATAAAACAAAGAAGTTTCTGAAGACTGTTGTTTTGATTTACTATCGTAAAAATCAATTAGAATATTATCTTTCATAGAGGTTTTCATAAAACTCTTACCTAATTTTTTAATTTCTTGATCATACTGATCTGTGTTAAAATGCCCACCTGCTTCAATCAACGAACGAATGATCCGTAAATCATCAATCGAGGCATTGACATTGTACTTATTGCCTTGCTCGTCAATTCGGTAACTAAATTGGACGCCGTCATAAAAAGTGTCTTTCGTCTGCTTATAAAAGTTATCAAAACGTCCCTGCGTATCAAAAGCTAAATCCCGCAAATATAGACCAGAAGACTCACTTAGCAACTCATGTCCTGTAGCGACATCTTTGCGTTCAGCATCTGGTAAATAATTGGTTAAAAAACCGCCGTCTGTTTTGAGCCGGGTTTCAATAAAAAACTTCAACAAATCTTTGCGCTCAGCTGTTTCTTTTGTGTGAAATTCATGTTTTGTTAAAAAATGTTGTTTGTCTGTCGACATTAAGCGTTGAATTTTTGGATTCACTTTTTCCACCTCTACTTTATAGGATTTTTCTCTAAACAAAAGAAAATATCCTCCCAGAAGCACCACGAATACCCCAATAAAAATCCAAAGTTTTCTCTTCATTGTTACGCCTCTTTTCCTCACTTCTTTATTGTCAGTGTACACAAAAGTACTTGTTTTTGCGAAACTTACGCTACCTCTTCAAGCGCAAGAAAAAAAGCAATCCATAAAAATAAAAGGATTGCTTTAACCGTTTCGTCGATCATTTCCTGTCATCGTAATCTCTTTTGACAGATAACGCACACGTTCCATAATTCGTCTGGCTTTTAGCGGCTCTTGTTCTCCTCGTTGCGTCACGGTTAAATGCTCTTCTAAAGCTTTTAAATCTAGATTGGAAGAGAAAAAAGTAACTAATTGTTCTTGCATTCGGTATTGCAAGATTACGCTTAAAACGTCGTCACGAATCCAACTAGTCATGGATTCCGCACCAATGTCATCAATCATTAATATAGGGGATTTTTTTACTGCATCGAGCTTTTCACCAACTTGATCGCGACCAATGGCTTGTTTCATTTCTACTGTAAATGTTGGAAAATGAACAATTGTCGTAGTAAATCCACGTTCTGCTAAAGCATTAGCCATCGCACCTAATAAGAAAGATTTTCCTACACCGAAGGGGCCTTGTAAATAGAGCCCTTTATGAAACTCTTTTGGTGTCGCAGGATATTCTCTTAAAAATTGCATTGCTTCTGCTAACGCTTTGGCTCGACCTTGAGAAGATGGATCGAAATCTCGTAAATTTGCTTCTCGGACATCTTTTGGCATGTCCATTGCCCTTACTCGATTGCGAATTTCTTCTTCCTTCTGACGGGCGATTAAATCAGCCGTTGGGACATATGTTACATCAATGTAATGAAAATTCAACATTAATCTTGGCTCATAGCCGGGGGCAATCATTGCCGGATCGTTTAATTGAAATTTCTTTTTTTCTTGAACAAATTCATACAGCTTAGCATAACTTTTACGAATATCTTCATCGGTTAAACGCTCTCGGTTTGCTTGTATAAAGGCTTGAACATCTTGATCTTTCAATACTTCGTTAACCAGCTCTTCATATCGTTCATTGATGTCACGCTTCTGGATAATTTTTGACATTTCTTTTCCTACGTCTTCCATCATTGGTCACCTCCTTGGTTTAAAAATTCTTGAATTTGGCGATCTAACTCGGCTTGTTCTTCTGGGGAAAGTTTTGTTTCATCGTTTGGCTGATCGGCCCATTCTGGCAATCGCTCTTGTCGAACAGTTTGGCGTTTCCCTGAATAATTTTGTTGTCGCTGTTTTTGTTTGGTTTGGCTTTGTTTTGCCAATTCTCTGACATGTTCAATTGCTTTTTCTGGTGAATGAATGCCACTTTGTCCCCATTCATTCGCAATTCGATTCACATACTCCGCTTTTAAAGTCGGTTGTTGTTGAATGTTGTAAACATAGTTAATCAAAATATTAATCACACTAGTCGGTAAGCCTGATTTGGCAACCAAATATTTCACTAATGAACGTTCTTGTGGTGTCGTATAGCCGCCTCGACTATTTTTTAAAGCTTCTAAATATTGAATAGGCGGATTCTTTTCACTATCCATAATCATTTGAATATCCAGTTCAGAAAAACCATTCATTTTTAATGCGTTATATCGATACGTTTGTTGCTCTTCCACCGTCAATTGTGCTTCCTTGTTTGTCACTACGTTTGTTGATTGTGGTTTTTTATCAGGATCAAACGCTTGATGAATCGTTCGCACTAATTCCTTAGGCAAAATTCGACTTGTATAATAGTCAAATGATTTCGAAGCAAAGTCTACCATATCTAACTCATTGATGCCATATAATTGATGAAAAACATAGACTTCTTCTTGAAAACTAGCCTCATCTTCAGGCAGTTGTAAACCTAAACGGTGCAAACCTTCCACAAAATAGTGCCAATCAAAAGAATCCGTTGATACAGAAATTTTCTTCGATTTTTCTTGTTGAGAAAAAGTTTCTTGAATCGTTGTCAATCGGTTCGCTTCGGAAACAATTTGTTCTTCTTTAAAGGCATAAACCTCTTGAAAGCTAGCGGAAACATTTTGATAGCCCTCTGTTTTAGTAGGATGCGGTTGGAACTTTTGCACTAATTGATCAAATTTCCGTTGTCCAACCCGATTAAATAACACTAAAGCTAACACTTCATCTTTAAAAAAACGAGCGGCTGTTTCAGGTGCTTTTAAATAATATAAATAACAATCTCCTAATTCCCGATCTGTTTTTTTATACGTTTCTAGCAACCCAATGCCTTCTAATTTGTAGCAAGCTTCTTCTAATTGTTGGCAACTCAAGTCCAGCAAACTAATTAAATCTGCATGAAACAGCGAGCCATTCTCCTCTGAGTCTGTTGTTTCAGATAACAAAAGCCAATATAAACTAAACGCATTGGCGCCGACAATTGGTTGATATAAAAAGGTTAAAACCTCTTTCTCTTGATCAGAAAGCGGTGAATCAATAACCGCTTGAAAAATATTTTTTGGTTGGATTCTTTGCCGATTTCCTTTCAAAGAAAGACCTCCTTTTTAATTTTCTGAGTCAGGAGAAGAAGATTTTGCTTTGTCGACAATGTCCTGTAACTCTTTCAAAAACACGCTCATATCTTTGAATTGTCGATAAACACTCGCAAAGCGGATGTAGGCAATTTCATCTAGATTGACTAAATCTTCCATCACATATTCACCGATAAGCGTTGTAGAGACTTCATTTTCCCCTAAACTACGCACTCGATTTTCAACATTATCGACAATTTGAACCATTTGTTCCATAGCAACGGGTCTTTTTTCCGCAGAGCGAATGAGCCCCCGCAAAATTTTATCACGATTAAATTCTTCACGATCCCCATTTTTCTTGATCACAAGTAATGGCGCCGCTTCAATTCTTTCAAATGTAGTGAACCGATAACTGCAATTTTCACATTCACGACGACGGCGAATTGCACGTCCATCATCTGCTTGACGGCTATCAATAACACGGGAATTATTATGATGACATCTTGGACAACGCATAACGTTCACCTCTTCTATTCTGTATAATTTTTGTTGCCTATATTATAACATGAAATTGCGCTATTACTAGGTCTTTAGAACTGGTTCTTCGTTGAATCTTTGCCATTTTTTAATAAAAACAAAGACTTTCACTGTTTTTTCTGAAATTTTCAAAATATTTTACGCCATTAAAAAAATATTCACTTCTCTTCAGTTTGTTCCTCTAGCCACTTCTTCACTTGTTGTTCCGTTTCTTCTCTAGTTCCTTGATTATCAAACACGATATCTGCTCGTTCTTTTTTCATTTCAATCGGCCATTGGCTAGCAATTCGTTGTTGTGCTTCTTCTTCTGTTAATTGGTTTCGGGCCATCAGACGCTCTTTTTGAATCTTTTCTGGTACATATACCACAGCAACTTGATCCATAATCGCCTCATAATGAGCTTCATAAAGCAGAGGAATATCAACAATAACCAGGGCGGCTTTCTTTTTAGCTTCTTCAATTTGACGTAAAATTTCTTTTCTTAAAAAAGGTTTCAACATTTCATTTAATAGCTCTCTTTTTTGAGGATTAGCGAAAATTAATTGTCCTAATTTTTTCCGATCCAATTCACCAGTTGTTAATACTATTTCTGGTCCGAAAGTTTCAACGATTGCGGCTAAGGCTGGTTGCCCTTTTGCAACAATTTCGCGGGCGATAATGTCGCCGTCAACAATTGGATAGCCTGCTTTTTTAAAAAGAGCAACAACCGTACTTTTACCTGTCGCAATTCCTCCTGTAATGCCTAAAACTTTTGTCATTTCAATCGACGACCTTTCAATTGTTGGCATTGTGGACAATAATGCGTACCACGTTGTGCTACTTTTGTTTTAACAATTGGCGTACCACAACGATTGCAAGGTAAGCCTGTTTGCCCATAGACATTCAACGCTACTTGAAAAGTCCCTGCTTCTCCTAACGCGTTTAGATAGGTGCGGATGGTGGTTCCACCTGCTTCAACAGCGCGTGCCAAGACGTCAATGATTGCTTGATACAACGTAGCAACTTCCACAGGTTTTAAGGAATCTGCTGGTTGTTCTGGATGGATTTGCGCTTGCCAAAGTGCTTCATCTACATAAATATTCCCCAAGCCCGTCACTAGCTTTTGATCTAACAGCAATGGCTTAATTGCCTTATGATGCTTTTTCAAGCCTTGTTGAAAAGTAGCTAATTGGAAAACATCTGGTGTTGGCTCTGGGCCCAAAGCTAAAATCCCTTTATATTGATGACCTTGATTCTTAGGAACCAATGTCATACGCCCAAATTTCCGTACATCTAAATAACGTAATTGCGTGCCATCTGTAAAAGTAAACATTACATGGGTATGTTTGGCAATTTCATCATCAGCCTGATGAAACTCATATTTACCTTCCATTCGTAAGTGAGAAATCATATCATTATCAGACAATTTAAAAATCAGAAATTTTCCTCTTCGCTCAATCCCTTCAATCGTTTGACCAGCTAATTGACCTTGAAATACATCAACTTCTGGTGATTCAATAATTCTTGGCCAAAAAACAATGACTTCTTGAATGGTTTTTCCTACAACAAGTTTTTCAAGTCCTTTTCGCACTGTTTCTACTTCTGGTAATTCTGGCATTATTTTTGCTCCTTTATATAAAGAGGTCTGAACGCTTAGATACCAACGTCCAGATCCTACTTATCCTTATTTTATTCATCGTTCTTAATGGGTAAGCTATTATTTTGCTTCATACCATGTTTTTCCCCAACTGCTATCGGTGATAAGTGGCACATGTAAGGAAACTGCGTGCTCCATCACTTCTTTGACGAGTTGATTTAATTGTTCTAATTCTGATTCTGGTACTTCAAAAACTAATTCATCGTGCACTTGTAATAACATTGTCGCTTGTAATTTTTCTTCTTTTAAACGACGCGCCATTTCAATCATCGCAATTTTTAAAATATCTGCGGCACTTCCCTGAATCGGTGTATTAATCGCTGTACGTTCAGCGAACGAACGTAGATTAAAGTTTCTTGAATTAATATCACTTAAATAACGACGGCGATGATACAATGTTTCCACATATCCTTTGTCTTTGGCATCGCGGACAATCTCTTCCATGTACTGTTTCACGCCTGGATATTTTTCAAAATAGGTGTCAATATATTGTTGCGCTTGCTTTCTAGTAATGCCTAAGTTTTGAGACAAGCCATAATCACTGATACCATAGACAATTCCAAAATTCACCGCTTTAGCTTGACGACGCATGTTAGGTGTGACATCTTCTGCTTTTTCAACACCGAAAACTCGCATTGCAGTGCTGGCATGGATATCTTGTCCTTCCACAAACGCTTCTTTTAAATGCTCATCATTAGAAATATGCGCGAGCACACGTAACTCAATTTGAGAGTAATCAGAAGAAAAAATCAACCAATTATCCTCTCTTGGTACGAAGGCTTCTCTAATTTTTCGGCCTTCTTCTAAACGGATAGGAATGTTTTGTAAATTAGGATCTACTGAGCTTAGTCGTCCTGTTTGTGTCAGTGTTTGTACATACCGAGTATGAATTTTATTATCTGGCTGAATTACTTTTAAGAGTCCTTCAACATAGGTTGATTGAATTTTGGCAATTTGACGATAAGTTAAAATATCTGCCACAATTGGTGCTTGTTCTTTTAGTTGTTCTAAAACATCCACCGCTGTTGAATAACCAGTTTTCGTCTTTTTGATCACAGGTAAGCCCATTTTTTCAAATAAAATAACGCCTAATTGTTTAGGTGAATTCAAATTAAATTCTTCGCCAGCTTCTGCATAGATTTTTTCTTCGATTTCTTTCAAGCGTTCTGAAAATTCTACTTGCATTTCTTTTAAGCGCGTGGCATCAACACGGATCCCAGTTATTTCCATATCGCCTAAAATACGAGAAAGTGGTAATTCCATTTTATAGAATAAATCAGCTTGATTCTTTTCTGTTAATTCGCTATCTAATTTGCTTGTTAAAAATTGAATTGCTTTAATCTTACGTGCTAAATGACCAAAGAAAACTTCTTCGTCCTCTGGCAAGCCTTTTTTGGCCCCTTTTCCATAAATGGCTTCATCAGATTGAATCGCATCATATCCGTAATGTTGTGCTACACCTTCAATATCAGCGTTATTGTCATTGGTATCAAGTAAATAAGCAGCCAATAAAACATCAAAGGCAATCCCTGTCATTTTTCCTACATAGCGATTTAGTGCAACGTACGTCCGTTTTGCATCGTAGACATTTTTTTTACGTGTCTCATCCATCAACCAGTCAATAAATGGCTGACTTTCAAAAACAGCTAAATTATTCGTGGTATAAATCTTCTTGTTGTTGCCCCAAGCAAGGCCGACAATCGGTGACGTATGATAGTTATCTTCCATCATCTCAACATAAAGAGCCATATCGTCTGTAAACATTTCATTGGTTAACTGATCTTCGACTACTTCAAATAAAATATCTTCCATTTCAACAGGTTCTTCTGTAATGTCCAACTTAGCTAAAAATTGTTTAAAGTCCATTTCTTTATAAAAAGGAACCAATTTTTCTAAGTTTTTCCCTTCATATGCCAAGTCTTCCACATTGACTTCGACTGGTGCATTGACTTCAATTGTCGCTAAACGTTTAGAAAGAAAGGCTTGCTCTTTATCATTAATCAAGTTTTCTTTCATTTTGCTTTTTTTCATTTCATCGATATTCTCATAAACCCCTTCAACTGAGCCATATTGTTTTAACAGCTTAATCGCGGTTTTCTCACCGATTTTCGTTACACCTGGAATGTTATCCGACGTGTCGCCAGCCAACCCTTTCATATCAATAATTTGCTTAGGCGTTAACCCATCATATTTTTCAGCAATATGCTCAGGCGTATATGATTCAATATCGCTAACTCCTTTAACAGTGATATCTACTTTGACAGTGTCCGTCGCTAATTGCGTCAAATCTCGGTCCCCTGATAACACGACAACATCAAATTCATCTTTATCAACTTTGTTGGCTAATGTACCAATAATATCATCTGCTTCATAGTTAGGTAGTTCATAATATTTTACGCCTAAACCTTCTAAAAGTTCACGAATATACGGCATTTGTTCTTTAAATTCCCCCGGTGTTTTTGAACGTCCGGCTTTATATTCTGAATAAAATTCTGTTCTGAATGTGGTTTTCCCTGCATCAAAAGCGACTAAAACATGAGTAGGCATTTCTTTTTGCATTACATTTTCAAACATATTGTTAAATGCATAAATAGCATTTGTATGCAAGCCGTTCTTATTTTTGAATCGTTCTAATGAGTTATGTAGCGCAAAAAATGCACGAAAGGCTACACTGTTTCCATCAACGAGTAATAATTTTTTTTTGGTCATTTTTTTCCCCTCATCTTTAGCAAACTAGTTTCCTTTCTATTTTAACAAAAAACTACAGAATTTGCAGTAGACGGCGATTGCAGAATGAAAGAAAAAGGTATTTGACATAGTTCCTTAGTGACAACTATATCAAATACCAAAATCAATCAGCAATACACGCTGGATCTTCACAAGTATGAGAATCTTTTTACGGCAAAACATTTCCCGCTGCACGATAAATATCGTACCAATCTTCGCGACTAATCACAATGTCTGCTGCTTTAGCAATTTCTTCAATTCTACCAAGATTCATACTTCCTGCGATGACTTGCATATTAGCAGGGTGGCGCAGAATCCAGCTGCTGGCTAAACCAGTTGGCGTTGTTTGATATTTTTCAGCCAATTCGCTTAATTTTTGATTTAACTCAGGGAATTTTTCATTTCCAATAAAGACACCTTCAAAATAACCATATTGGTACGGTGACCATGCTTGAATAGTCATTTGTTTCAACCGTGAATAATCTAAAATACCATGATCATAATCAATGCTTCCTGATATTTCCATATTTGTTTGTAAGCCTTGATCTACCATACCAGTATGCTTGATGCCAAATTGTAATTGATTGGCTAATAACGGTTGTTTAACAGCTGTTTTTAAAAGTTCAATTTGTCCTGGCGTTTGGTTACTTACACCAAAATAGCGAACTTTCCCTTGTTTTTCTAATAAATGAAAAGCTTCAGCTACTTCTTCTGGTTCCACTAAAGTATCTGGACGATGCAACAATAATGCATCGACTGAATCTACACCTAAACGCTGTAAACTCCCTTCGACCGCTTCTAAAATATGTGCTTTTGAAAAGTCAAAAAAGCCCTGACGAATCCCACATTTCGTTTGTATAAAAATATCTTCACGACGAATGGTACTTTCTTTTAAGGCCTTACCAAAAATGGTTTCGCAGTCGCCGCCACCATAAATGTCGGCGTGATCAAAAAATGTAATGCCATGATCATAAGCAGTTTCAATTACCTGTTGAGGATTTTCAGCACCATTTAAGCGCATACATCCTAAGATAACCGAAGAAACTGTTTCGTCACTTGTACCAAATTGCAGTTGTTTCATTTTAATATCCTCCTCATCCATTCCTCTTACTTCTTCATTTTAACACTATTTAGACAAAATTGGACTTCTTACGATAGATTCGCTTCGACTTTTTCAAAAAAAGCAGGAGATAATTCCTCTGGCAAATAAACCACTGTCTTAGAAGAAAGCGCTACGTTCATCTGAAACAAATGATTGACAATTAAGAGGTGTACTTGGTGAAGTTGATACGTTGGTTTTCCATGAATAATTGTAATATTCTTTTTTTCACTGAAATAGCTTTTTATAGATTGCCCCAACGCTTGTTCCTTTTCTGGAGGAAAGTCCGTCAATAGGCAAATAATATATTTTTTTTCATATAAAATCGGGTTAAATAAATCTAGGATGTGATAAAAATAGCAACTCGTCAATTCCCGTTCTTTTACTGAAGTAAAGACTGGATATAGGCGTTTTAAAAGCCTAATAAGTTTTTGTAATCTGTGCCAGGTTTGTTGATAACGAGCAGCGAGTGTTTGTTCCTGTTTATGAGCTGGCAACCATGCTTGTCCGTCTAATAAACTATTCATATGCGTACTTAAAAATCGACATAAATGAATTTCTTGATAATTAAAATGATGTTGTGTAAAATTTCTCCTAATTTCTTTCATAATAAAAATAGCTGTTTTTAAGCATAAACTTTCTATTTTCATTTGCTCATGAATAAAATACTTTCGCGCTCTCTTGCCAAAACAACCACCAAAATGTGCTTCAAGAATCACAAATAACGCTTTTTGTTCTTTAAGAGACATAAAAGAAGTGCTCAACACTTCCACACGAAATAAATAAAAAAAAGCACTTGTTTGTTGAAATAAATTAGCATTTGGCACTGAAATTTCATGCCCGCCTCTATATCGTTTCTCCCAAATATAAATTAGCCAACTAAGATGATTCTGTTGTGCTACATTTAAATCCAACTCAAAAAAGGTAATGATTTTCCGAGTCATTTCTCTGTTTTCTTCCAGACAGCTTTCTTGGAAAAACAAATAAAAACAAAGGATTAACTGTCGAATTTGCCATTCATTACCAGTTAAATCGTAATGTTTTTGACGTACAATAATATCAAAATTAACTAGCCAACGTCGAATATTAGAAAATTTCTTCCGAAGAGTTGATTCCTGTAATTCCAATACCTGGGTCAATTGTGCATAATTGATTCGCTCTTCAATTAGACAACGTAAAATATAAAATTCGGGAATAAAATAACAAAATTTTTGTCTAAATCGAGCCAAGCCACAAACGCATAATTCACGATATTTTACAATTCCTTTGGTCGTTGTATAAATCTTACAAAGCCCTTCTATCTTAAACGTTTCCTGCTTTTTTTCAAAACGTTGAATGTAACAATGGATGGTTTTGTCGCTCACCTTTAGTTTTTCTGCAGCCATCAAAACAGAAAATGTCTGCTCTTGTTGCAGTAAATCCAACAATTCCAACATATTTTTATGTTCAAAAGACAATAATTCCTTGAAATCCATATATCGTCCCCTTTCACTCCCTTGTTATAAGAATACGTCAAATAAGGCAAAAATTTTTTTAAGAAGAAAAAAATAGAGAACAAAAAGTATTGATTACTTTCCGCTCTCTACAATTATATCGAATTATTTTTTTGAAATATGCAGTGTCATAGCATTTGCTGCTACAATAATTGTACTTAATGACATCAAGACAGCACCTACAGCTGGATTTAAAACAATCCCAATTGGTGCAAGAACCCCAGCCGCTAAAGGAATGGCGACAATATTGTACCCAGCTCCCCACCAAAGATTTTGGATCATTTTACGTCGTGTTTGTTTGGCTAAATCTAAGAACCTTAAAATATCTTTAGGATCACTATCCGTCAGTACAACATCTGCCGAATCAATCGCTACATCTGTACCAGCGCCTATCGCAATGCCGATTGAAGCACGGGCTAAACTTGGTGCATCATTAATACCGTCTCCTACCATCATGACCTGATGTCCCTCAGTAAGATATTGTTGCACAATTTTTTCTTTATCTTCTGGTAAGAGCTCTGCGTAGTATTCCTTCATTCCTAAATAATTAGCAACTGCACTGGCGGCTGTTTGATTATCCCCTGTTAACATGACTGGCGTAATTCCTTGCGCTTGTAACTCTGCAATAAATGTTTTAGCTTCTGGTTTGACTTTATCTCCTAAAGCAAGCAGTGCGACTAATTGACCAGCGATGATTAAATAGCTCAAGGTATTTCCTTGCTCTTGATAGTTTGTTTTAATTGTTTCATCGAAGGTTAACTGTAACCGTGCAACTTCTTTTTCATTGACTATTTTGACTTCTTGGTTTTGAACAGTAGCAACCAGTCCTACGCCTGATAAAGCTTGCAGATTATGGGCTTCATAAGGTTGAACGGCTTGTTTATTTAAATAGTTCATGATCCCAATTGCCAACGGATGATTTGCATTTTTTTCCAATGCCCCAATATATTTAAGTGCTTCTTCTCTAGTAAACTGCTTACTCATTAATTCTAAGCCAGTAACTGTAAATTGTCCTTCTGTTAAAGTTCCAGTTTTATCCAGCAACACATATTCAACCTTATTGGCTTGTTCTAATGCATTCCGATTTTTTAAAAGTAAGCCATTTTTAGCAGCAATGGAGGTACTTCTAGCAATCACTAAAGGAATTGCTAAGCCTAACGCATGGGGACAGGCAATAATAAAAACTGTAACCATTCGTTCAAATGCTAGCGACAAATCTTTCGTCGCCATTAACCAACCGATAAATGCTAACACACCTACGAATAAGGCAATATAGAATAACCACTTGGCTACACGGTCTGAAATGGATTCTAGTTTTGATTTTTCCGATTGCGCTTGTTTAACCATCTCCATAACTTTTGACAGGTAACTATTTTCACCCGTGCCAGTTACCGAAATTTCAATCATTCCGTTGCCATTGACAGCTCCACCAATCACGGAGTCACCAATGTTTTTTTCTACTGTTTTTGATTCCCCTGTAACCATCGATTCGTCGACTGTTGTGCTTCCTTTCAAAATTTTACCATCTGTCGGAATTTTATCTCCCGAACGAACAATCAAGCGATCACCTTCTTGGACATCTTGCAAAGGAATTTCTTCTTCCCCATGTTCAGTCATTCGCTTGACTGTGTCAGGCAACAGTTCAGCCATTTTTTTCAAGGCATCACCAGCATTAGAAATAGCATTCATTTCAATCCAATGGCCTAAAAGCATAATAACAATCAGAGTGGCTAATTCCCAGAAAAAGTCCATCACGTGGGCCTGATTCGTAAAATGATTCATGTAAAACGCATATAAGCTGTAAAAATATGATACCGAAATCCCCATCGCAATTAACGTCATCATTGCTGGACTCTTTTGCTGTAATTCCATTCTAGCGCCACTTAAAAATGGTTGCCCACCATAAAAAAATAGCACAGTTGCTAAAATTAAGACCAACCAATCAGAACCTGGAAAAGTAAATTGAAAAGGTAATTGAAAACCCATCATTGGTGAAAGAACAATAATCGGAATAGCTAAAATCAATGACAGCCAGAATTTTTGTTTAAAATTCCCCATATGCATTGAATGATCCATTCCCTTCATTCCTTCATGTTGGTGTGACATAGCCATTTGTTCATGCGCCATATCATGATTCATGTGATTCATTTTATCGTGGGACATTGTTGGCTGTTTTTCCTGGTGTTGTTCATGATTATGTTTTGCTGACATATGATCCCTTCTCTTCTTAAGTATTTTCATCTTAAGCATAGCACAAGATGAAAATTGTTAGAAATAATTACTTTTTTTAGTTTAGAAAAAAAAGAGCCGAATTTTGCGTATGTATATTTTAAGAACACCTTATCCTCATATTTATTACAAAAGGAGTGTTTCAATGAAAATTACTACAAAGCAAGTCGGGGCACGCATGCGTGAAGCTCGAAAAAAGAAGAAGTACACTTTACGTTATTTAGCCAATAAAATTGGTTTATCTAGTGGAAGTACAATTAGTAACTGGGAACTAGGTTTGAATTTACCCAATAAACGATACTTAAAAAAAATCGCTAAAGCCTGTGACACAACAGTAGATTGGCTACTTTATGGTGATTTCGATCGATTTGTGCGCCAGCTATTAAAAGAAAATTTTCAAAATAAACAACTGCTAAAACCACCTTTTTTTACTCAGTTGATGGGACGTTTATCTGAAGAACAGCTATCCTATCACGATTCCTTAAAAATTATGATTCAAGCGCAAAAGTTACAGCAGTCCTTTTATGCTTTTCCTTTAACAGTAGAAGCCCCCTCTCATTCCCAAGAGAGTATTTCTATTTATGAACCAACAACTGCAGAAGAACAGTCTGACCAATCTTATTATCATCCGTTTATTTTGTCAGAACTCCATGAATTATTTACACATTCTCAAAATCCAGAATTGGATTATTCTCTGATTATCGCTTTTCTTCCTTTGTTAAAAGTAGATCAATTAACTGAACCTCAAAAAGAAGTCTTACTGGCCATCTTTAAGCGGATGAATTCCTTTAAAGACCAAACGCTTTTAAATGAATTCTTTGTGGAATTACAGTATTTACTCTGATTCTACAAAAAAGATTGAGCCATGTATCTCAAGGACTTAGGCTCAATCTTTTAGTTAAATTTCTTCTATTTATGAACGATTCTTTCGTTCGACTAAGTGCGTTTTCCGTTGTGGGCCAATGATTAAAGGAACGGATTCATATTTGACTTCACTGTATTCCAAGCCAAACCAACTTTCAGGAGAGGTAGTTAAGTTTTTGATAGCTAATTTTGCCTGCATAATTTGTCGATCCCATTTTTTCAGTTCAGAAACGTTAGATAATTCTTCTTGAATTAATACAAATTGGAAATCGCCAACTTCTCTTCCTGGCGTTAATGAATAACGTTGTGGCTGTTTTGGCAAGCGGCCTGTTTTCATCAAGTCATGAACAATTTGTCTTAAATATACATTCACTTCTTGAGAAATATGGAAGCCTAAATATAGCTGAACTTGCACAATAAAATCAGTTCCTAGCATGTCAACAGAATACTCTTGAGTAAAGGGTTCATCTGTTACCTGAACATTAACAAACCAATAAACGTTCGCTCGTTTTGGCTGTTTGTCCAAAATCGAATAAATAATATTACGATTAATTTCGCCATCCACTCGATCGGAGGTTAAAAAGACCACGTTGGTTTGATACATAGGTACAGATGTATCTTCTTTCAAAGCTTTAAGTTGTGGTACATATTTTTTCAACGACACTTGTTCCGCCGTCGCTTCCTTAATCTCGTTGCCGCGTTCCCAAATAATCATGATGCATAACAAGAAGACTGCCATTCCCACAGCAACATATCCACCATGGAAAAACTTCGCAGCACTTGAAAAGAAAAAGACAACTTCAATGGCAGCAAAGAACAAGGAAATTAGATACGCAGACCAAGCTGGAATTTTATCCAAAAGATAAAACAACAATAAAATGGTTGTCATTAACATCGTAATCGTAATCGATAGACCATACGCAGCTTCCATGTGTGTCGATGTTCTAAAAGCCAGCACGATTGCTGAACAAGCTAACCACAAAATTAAATTTACCGCTGGAATATACATTTGACCGATATTGCTCCCAGGATAAATAATTTTAAGTCTTGGTAATAACTTCAATTTAATCGCTTCAGAAACTAAAGTATACGAACCTGATATTAACGCTTGCGAAGCAATCACTGCGGCGATTGTTGCAAAAACAACGCCAAATACGAGAATACCTCGTGGAATCATTTGGAAAAATGGGTTAATTTCAGCTAATGCCTGCATTTCAGGGTTTTCTTTGACCGTTAACAACCACGCAGCTTGCCCTAAATAATTAAGAATCAAACAAATCTTAATATACGGCCAGCTAATGCGGATATTCATTTTTCCTACATGCCCTAAATCAGAATATAAAGCTTCAGCACCAGTTGTAGCCAAGAAAATATTCCCTAAAATAAATAGACCTAATTTATTTTCTGGACTGACTAGTAATTGCAAAGCATAATATGGATTTAATGCACGAATAACCGTCCAATCTTGGCTAAAATTCATTAAACCAATGATGCCTAAAAAAGTAAACCACAAGAACATAATCGGCCCAAAAGCTTTCCCGACCAATTCTGTTCCAAATCGTTGAACAGAAAAAAGAATTAAAATAATCGTCAACGTAATAACCACTATAATCGTTTGGTCATTGCCAAAACGTTCAAAAAATGCTGGAATCCCCCGTAAGCCTTCGATCGCTGTCGTCACTGTCACAGCTGGGGTCAAAACGCCATCAGCCAGTAAAGCGGCACCGCCAATCATTGCGGGAATAATCAAATACTTACTTTTTTTACGAACCAATGTATAAAGAGAGAAAATCCCACCTTCTCCATGGTTATCAGCATTTAAAGCAATAACTACATATTTAATCGTGGTTAAGATAGTCAATGTCCAAAAAATTAATGAGACCGAACCTAAAATAAACGATTCAGAGACCCGTGCCAAGCCACCATTATCTCCTACAATGGCTTTCATTACATATAAAGGGCTCGTTCCAATATCTCCATAGACAACGCCCATGGCAACTAAGATCCCTGCCATCGTAAATTTCCGACGATCAAACCCCTCTGCTTTGTGTAACACAATACTTTCCTCCTACAAAAGAAATGACTTCGTTTAGTTTAACCAACAGCTCCATAAAAACTTTTAAAACTCTTTATTATATAACGTTTTATATATCTTTTTCATTAGTCAAAAAGCGCTTTTTGACTAACGATGCTACTCACTATAATACGTTTTAAATCGTTTAGCAAGTCTTTTTATTAGAGAATGTTCATCTTAGATAAGAAACCCACCTATTTTGAAAAAAGGAAAATCAAAAATAAGTGGGGCAGCAGTCGAAACGACTGCTGCCCCACTTGCTAACTATTAAGATAATTCCCTGAACAAAAGTAGCTCCTTTTATTCCTGTTAAATTTAAATCACTTCTTCTTCCTCTTCGACTTCAGAGAAATGGAACTTAATCATTTCATTGACGAAAATTGGCACAAAGGATAGGAAAATTGCTAACATCCAATGATTTAAACTAATATGCACTAATCCAAATAGTTCTTGTGTGAATGGTAATAAAGCAATGGTTGTGGTAATTAGTAATGCTAAAACGACCATTTCAAAGAGCGACTTGTTGCTTGATAATTTTACACGGAAAACAGAGTTCGCACTACGAACATTAAAGACATGTAAGATAGAGGAATAAGCTAAGATTAAAAATGCCACTGTTTGTCCAACTTCATAGCTGTTTGAAACATAGGCTGAAACACCTGGTACAAAGGCACCTAGGTAAAAACCAAACAAAGTAATGACTGTGAACACTGCTGCATTAATCCCAATCTTTTGCCATAAGCCTCGTGCAAAAATCCCTTCGTTTTTAGGGATTGGTGCCTCATCCATAATTCCTTTTTCCGCTGGTTCTTTTCCTAATGCAAAACCAGGTAACCCATCCGCGACCACGTTAACAAACAACAGTTGAACTGCAGTAAATGGCGCACCCCAACCAAGTAACATGGCAATTAAAACAATAAAAATCTCAGAAATATTACAGCTTAATAAGAAGTTAATGGCTTTACGAATATTTCGGTACACGGCACGTCCTTGCGCCACTGCATCAACAATAGTTGCAAAGTTATCGTCCGTCAAAATCATATCTGAAGCACCTTGGGCCACATCTGTTCCAGTAATCCCCATTGCGCAACCGACATCACTAGCTTTCAAGGCTGGCGCATCATTCACGCCATCTCCGGTCATTGCTACAACAGCGCCAGAACGTTGCCATGATTGAACAATTCGAATTTTATCTTCAGGGGTTACACGTGCATAAACGGATAAATCTTTAACACGTTTATCTAATTCTTCATCACTCATTTTTTTCAGTTCTGAACCAGATAAGGCTTCACTTTTATCTTTTAAAATTCCTAATTCTTTAGCAATTGCACTGGCTGTTACCACGTGATCACCAGTAATCATGACTGTTTTAATTCCAGCTTTTTTCGCACGAGCAATGGCGCCCTTACTTTCTGGACGTGGTGGATCAATCATGCCAATTAAGCCTAACAAGCGAAGATTTTTTTCTAAAGCCTCTGATGTAATTTCCTTGGGTGGTTCATCATATACGGCATAACCGACAGCAATAACTCGTAACGCTCGTTTTCCGAAACGATCATTAACAATAGCCGCTTGATCGACATCTCCGAAACCAAAACGAGGTAGTAACACATCAAAGGCTCCTTTAGTAATTGAGATGTACTTTTTCCCCCATTGATGGACCGTAGTCATCATTTTTCGTTCTGAATCAAAGGGAATTTCACCAATACGAGGATATTTTTCTTCAAGTTCTTCTTTAGTATGATAATTTTCTTCGACAGCACGAACAATTGCCGCTTCTGTCGGATTCCCTGTAACAGTTAATTCATCGCCTTCTTTTTCCACAATGACATCTGTACATAAAGCAGCCATTTTCAGTACTTCCATGGCTTCATCGGTCATGGCATCTTCCGTATCCGTTACTTCATCACCACGATGCCATACTCGGCGGACGCGCATTTTATTTTGTGTCAGTGTTCCTGTCTTATCAGAACAGATAACATTCGCAGTTCCTAGCGTTTCTACTGCTGGCAATCGACGAATAATCGCATGTTTCTTAGCCATTTTTTGAACACCATATGCTAAGGTTAACGTTACAATCACGGTTAGTGTTTCTGGTACAGCTGCCACCGCTAAGGAAACGGCTGTCATAAACATTTCAAGAAGCGGTTCTCCTTGCAGTTCACCAATAATGAAAACAATTGCTGCAGCCCCTAAGGCTAACAAACTAATACGTTTGCCTAATTGATTCAAGCGTTTTTGTAATGGTGTTTTTTGCTGATCGCTGTTATTCAGTAACCCAGCAATTTTACCCATTTCCGTATTCATTCCTGTTGCAGTTACTACTGCTCGTCCGCGGCCATTCACAACGGTACAGCCTTTGAAAATCATATTTATTTGATCTCCTAAGCCATCATCGTCATGCCCCACGTATGTAGGATCTTTTTCAACAGGTTCACTTTCACCTGTTAGTGCTGACTCTTCTACGCGCATTTGAGAAGCTTGAATAAGTCGTGCATCGGCTGTAATCATAGAACCAGCTTCAAGAACTAGAACATCTCCTACTACTAGTTCTTCAGCATCGACTTCGATTACCTTGCCATCTCGTAAGACTGCACTACTTTGCTTGTTCATGTCTTGTAAAGCCGCCAGAGATTTTTCAGCATTTCCTTCTTGAACAATGGCTAAAACAGCATTGATAATCACAATTGCAATAATTAAGATTCCTTCAAAATATTCGCCATGTTCTGTTACGATTGCTGTATAAAACGAAATTGCCGCAGCAACTAATAAAATAATCGTTGTAAAATCAGATAAACTGTGAATAAATTTCTTTAACACAGAATCCTTCTTAGCCTCTTCAAATTGATTGCGGCCATTTTCTTTCAGCCGTTGTTGGGCCTCTTGTTGTGTTAAACCAGTTTCAGTATTGACTGAAACTTCTTTTGTGACAGTATCGACAGATTGCTTGTAAGCTTCCATCCTATTCCCCCTCTAATTTTTTCTTCCTATATAATAGTGTCTCTATTAAATATAACATGATTTTTTTTGAACACGCAACTTTTTTCATCTTTGGCTTAGCGTTCTCTCATATGTATGAAAAAAACTGGTATTTTCGTTGTTGCTACAGCAATGTTTCTATTTAATTATGGGAATTTTATGAAAAAGGAAACGAATTCAGCCAAAAAGCAATGGACATTTTTTTCATTTTGTCTGATAAAAAAATAGTTTATTTCTATATATTCAACACAAAAACAACAAAAAATACAATGTTATTTAGTTCGCACAATTATTTATTTTACATGTTATAAAATAACCAGAAAAATATTATATTTAATCTTATTAATAAGTGTTATAATTTGCAAACGTTTCCAAAAAGTGCTATTCTTTAAGTGTAAGGAGGACATGCAAATCAATTGGTTGAAGATTTTCTCAGTAGATAAAAATCGGTAAACTCAAAGTTGTTAGAATTGCAAGATTCACCTGTAAACAATACGTGTAGAGTAATTGTTAGTGATAACTCGTATCGGAAAATAGGGAAAGGTTATAGAAGGATGGAGTTTCTATAAAGCATTTACCCTATCTGTTATCACCTAACGCAAGTTATCCACCATCCAAGCGTCGAAACTGTATGAAAACAAGGTTTTAGTTTCACCACATCACGTTCACCTTTTGCTTTACATGTATCGCGAAATGTAAACACTTATTCAACCAATTGATGTCTTCCCGTTAACAAGGCCGAGCTTAAATTTAAGCTCGGTTTTTTCTTTTAAGCAATAAAATATATTTGTATCAAATAATCATATGTGTTATATTCAAGGTGCACATTCTATTTTATCTTCTTTTAAAGGAGGGAATGCTATGCGAAAAAAGAAAAAATCTTCGTTTGAAAGTTCAATTCATGTTTATCGTGCTATGGCTCGTATGACCCAGCAAGATTTGGCCAATCGAGTCGGTGTCTCTCGACAAACAATTATTCAACTGGAACGAAACAAGTACAATCCTTCATTACTTCTTGCGCATGACATCGCGAACGTCTTTGGCGTAACCATTGATGATGTGTTCACCTTCAAAGAAACACTGAATGACGATGTAGAACAAGAAGCCTGAACAGTATAAGCTGTACTTAACAAGACAATTTTTCTGATTGTACTTGGAGTTGCCGAGGTACAACTTAGTACCGGCAATACGAAGAAAGCCCTTCTTCGTATTGTTGTTTCAATAATTAATCTTTGCTTACATAAAAAAGAACGGCGCAACCGTGGTTGCGCCGTTCTTTTTATTCTAAGATTGTCTACTAAGCACTTTTGTCCTAGTAGCGTTTTGGTTTCTAACTTTATTATTTACAGGGGAAGAAAAAATAAAGCACACCTTTACTGTGATTCCAAAAATCACGTGTTTATCATAATATATTTTTGTTTCAATCCCAAGTATTCTGCTCACAAAGTGTCGCTTATTTAATAAACATTGCATCGCCAAAACTAAAGAAACGATATTTTTCCTCAATAGCATGTTGGTAAGCAGCCAATGTTAAGTCTTTTCCTGCAAAAGCACTCACAAGCATCACTAACGTAGATTTTGGTAAATGGAAGTTCGTTGAAAAAGCCTCTACGACTTTAAATTGATACCCTGGTGTGATAAAAATATCGGTCCAGCCACTGTCAGCCTGAATTTCACCATTAAATTTTGTGCCAATTGTTTCCAACGTACGAATAGAAGTTGTTCCAACCGCAACAATCCGACCGCCTGCTTGGCGTACTTCATTTAATTGCTTAGCCGCTTCTTCAGTTAAACGATAGAATTCGCTATGCATATGATGTTCTTCTATATTATCAACGCTCACGGGACGGAATGTTCCTAAACCGACATGTAAAGTTAAATAAACGAGATGAACACCTTTTGCTTTGATCTCTTCTAATAGTTCTTTTGTAAAATGCAAACCCGCTGTTGGTGCTGCAGCTGAACCATTTTCTTCAGCATAAACCGTTTGATAACGATCTGGGTCATCTAGACGTTCTTTGATATATGGCGGCAATGGCATTTCTCCTAACGATTCTAAAATTTCTAAGAAAATACCATCATATTTAAATTCAATGATTCGACCACCATGTTCCAACTCTTCTTTAACCACCGCTTTTAGGCGACCATCGCCAAATTGAATTTCCGTGCCGACTTTTGCACGTTTCGCGGGTTTAATCAAGGTTTCCCATGTATCGCCTTCTGTATTTGTTAAAAGTAAAACTTCCAAATGACCGCCTGTTTCAGGTTTTTCTCCATATAAACGGGCCGGCAGTACCCGTGTATTATTCATGACTAATGCATCCCCAGGCTGTAATTCATCAAGAATATCATGGAAATGTTTATCCTCCATGTCCCCTGTTTCTTTATTTACAACTAATAATCGTGAACTAGCGCGATCTTTTAGTGGGGTTTGAGCAATTAATTCTTCTGGTAAATCAAAATCAAAATCTTCTGTACTTAGCATTTCCGTCACTCTTTCTACTAGTTTTTATCTTGGTTATTCTAACACTTTTTCTTGTTTCTGGCTATGTCAGCCTTCTGAATCAAACTAAATAGTTGTCAAAAAATGTCAGAAGCACTATACTTACTTTAAGTAAGTATACATAGTTATTTAGAGGAGGAACTCAAAATGCATGCTCAATTTCATCATGTTTCACTATTAGCGCGTCATGGTCAAGAAAACCAATCATTCTATACAAAATTGTTAGGCTTACGTTTTGTCAAAAATACCGTAAATCAAGACAACAATCGCATGCCTCATTATTTTTATGGCGATTATCAAGGCACGCCGGGAAGCTTAGTAACTTTTTTTATCGTGCCCTTATTAGGCAACCGCTATGAAGAAAAAAATTATTTAGCCACGATTGGCTTAAAAATTCCCCAAAACAGCCTTTCCTTTTGGGAACAACGTTTAACAGAAAACAAAATTCCATTTAACAAAAAAGAAAAGAGCCTACATTTCAGTGATCCAGATGATACGCATATTATCCTGACAGAAGTTCCTGAAAATCCATTAAAAGAAACACTCGTTGTTTCTAACGACATTCCAGCAGCGGTTCAAATTATCGGTTTGGCCTCTACTGAATTTCATGTGCCAGATTCTGAAAAAACCTTGGCCTTTTTTGAAACATTTCTTGGTTGGCAAGCAGTTGGCAATACGATTATTTTAAGTGAGACGGAAAGCTTTTCTGTTCATCAAACAACGTCGGATAAAACAAGCCGAATGGGGCGTGGCAGTATGGATCATATTGCTTTTTCTGTGGCTGATGATGAAGCATTACAAGAACTACACACGCGCGCTTTAGCACAAGGCTGGGAAATTGAAATGTATGTAAGTCGTGGATATTTTAAAAGTTTATACATTCGTGAACCAGGCGGGAATCGGGTTGAATTTGCTACTTTGACTCCTGGTTTTACATTGGATGAGCCTCTGGAACATTTAGGAGAAACATTGGCTTTACCGCCTTTTTTAGAACCAAAACGGACTGCAATTGAAGCCAACCTCTACAAAGACATGTAACCAACGCTTTAGAAAACAACGGAAGACGGACGTAATAATCGGTGACAAAATTACGTCCGTCTCTCTTCCCCTATGTTTGAATGTTTGAACAAGAGAATAAAAAATGACCTTCAGATTTTTCTAAACGTCATTGCACATTCCATAAAAAGCATCCTTCGTTCTTCCACTTCTTACTTCTTAAAAAAACTGGTAATTTTTTCAAAAATTCAGTAAAATAAAAGTGATCAATGGTTTCCATTGATTGAACGGGCAACTTGATGGTCCACTTGCACAGGTGACTATTCAAGGCTTCGTGATTTAGTTGCCGCTAAATCATGAAGCGCCTTTTTTTATTTTATTCCCTTGTTCTCTTTCCATTCTAATGAAAAACTCAGCTCCCGTCAACTTGCTACAAAGGACACTTTTCTTTGTTATAGCGGCTTTTCTTCCTTCTCAGAATACTCTTTTTAACATCTTGTTTCGTTCAGATAACTTTTACTAAACAATAGTTATCTTTTCTTTTTTTTAGAACGAATTAAAAAAATTTTACCGCCTTCTTTTTCCCATTAAAAATAGATTACATTTGTCGAAATCGCATTTTTATAGCATACTAGTAATAAGATACATTTTCAAAATATTTAGTTGAGGTGAGTAAGTTGATAGAATTTCAGCATGTATCAAAATTTTATAAAGGCGGAAAAGTCGCCGTTGATGACATTAATTTGTCTTTCGATAAAGGTGAATTTATCTGCTTCATCGGAACAAGTGGTAGTGGAAAAACAACATCAATGCGGATGCTTAACCGCATGACCGACCCTTCAAAAGGAAAAATTTTAATTGATGGCCAAGATATTCAAAAAATCAATCCTGTAGAGCTACGTCGCCAAATTGGCTATGTCATTCAAAATATCGGCTTGATGCCTCACATGACCATTCGTGAAAATATCGTTTTAGTGCCTAAATTATTAAAAGTACCTGTGGAAGAACGCAATAAGATAGCCGAAAAAATGATTGATTTGGTTGAGTTACCACGAGAAATGTTGGACCGCTATCCCAATGAACTTTCTGGCGGACAACAACAAAGAATCGGCGTTGTGCGGGCTTTAGCTGCCAATCAAGATATTATTCTAATGGATGAACCTTTTGGTGCTTTAGATCCTATCACCCGTGATTCATTACAAGATTTAGTGAAAGATTTGCAAGAACGTTTAGGAAAAACGATTGTCTTTGTTACCCATGATATGGATGAAGCGTTGAAATTAGCAAATAAAATTGCCATTATGAGCGAAGGCAAAGTAATTCAATTTGACACACCAGATAATATCTTACGTCATCCAGCCAATGAATTTGTAGAAGAACTCATCGGAGAAGATCGCCTATTACAAGCCAAACCTGATTTCACCACTGTTGATGAAGTCATGTTAAATTCAGCTATTACTATCACGCCGGAAAAATCTTTACAAGAAGCGATTAAATTGATGCGTGAAAAACGGGTTGATACCTTATTAGTTGTTGATAATTCCCATGTGCTTAAAGGCTTTATCGATGTTGAAACATTAGATCAGCAACGTGGCAAAGCTTCTAGTGTCGGTGATATCTTGAATAAAGATGTCTTCTTTGTTCAAAAAACCGCTCTTTTACGTGATGCTTTACAAAGAATCTTAAAACGCGGCTTAAAATATGTGCCAGTCGTTGATGAACAAAAACGAGTGGTGGGCATCTTAACACGTGCTTCCCTTGTTGACATTGTTTATGATGTTATCTGGGGCGATGAAACAACGATTAGTGAAGCTGTAGAAGCAAAACAAAGCGAGTCCGAAACTGATAAAGAGGAGGCGTAAGCAATGAGTAGCTTCTTTCAAGAATATGGATCAGAAATGACTTCAAAAAGTATTGAACATATTTATATTTCATTCTTTGCACTTTTATTAGGGGTCGCTATCGCTGTGCCCGTTGGCGTTTGGTTAACACGTTTGCCCAAAGTAGCCAATATTGTCATTGGTTTAACAAGTGCCTTACAAACGGTTCCTTCGTTGGCTTTATTAGCTTTGATGATTCCAATTTTTGGTGTCGGCAAAACACCCGCTATTATCGCGCTATTCATCTATTCCCTTCTACCTATTTTAAGAAACACGTATATCGGAATGAAAAATGTCGATGAAAATTACCGAGATGTTGCTAAAGGTATGGGCATGACCAATTTACAGTCTATTTTTAGTGTTGAATTACCCATTGCCATGCCAACAATTATGGCCGGCATTCGTTTAGCTGCTGTCTATGTCATTGCTTGGGCTACACTGGCTTCTTATATTGGTGCAGGGGGTCTTGGTGATATGATTTTCAGTGGATTAAATAACTATCAGCCAGAATTAATCTTTGGCGGGACTATTCCGGTAACTATTTTAGCGCTTTTAGCAGATGTTCTTCTTGGATTATTAGAAAATCGTTTAACGCCAAAAGCTTTAAGGGAGGGCGAATAATGATGAAAAAGAAACTCAAGTTAAGCTTACTCTTCTTAAGCAGTTTACTTTTATTGGCAGGTTGTTCTTTACCTGGTCTCGCTTCAACTTCTGATGATAACACTGTTGCCATTACAGGTGGGATTACTTCAGAAGCGCAGATTTTAGGGAGCATTGTAGCGGATATGGTGGAGCATTACACAGATAAAAAAACAAATGTGATTAACAACTTAGCCACTACTACCATCAATCACCAAGCAATGTTAAACGGAGATGCCTCAATTTCTGCAGCTCGTTATACTGGTACTGACGTGACTACTACGCTTGGCTTACCAGCGGAAAAAGACCCTAAAAAAGCGTTCAATCTAGTTCAATCAGAATTTGAAAAACGTTATCAACAAACTTGGTTCCCTTCATATGGTTTTGAAAATACTTATGTATTCTTAGTTACAAAAGAAACGGCTGAGAAATACAATTTAAAAACAGTCAGTGATTTAGGGAAAGTCGCAGACAAATTAGTTGCTGGTGTCGATACTGCGTGGATCACACGTGAAGGCGACGGTTATGAAGGCTTTAAAAAGGAATACAACTTCCAATTTAAATCTATTTTACCAATGCAAATTGGCTTGGTGTACGATGCAGTCAACGCTGGAAAAATGGACGTCATCTTAGGTTACTCAACAGATGGCCGGATTGGTAGTTACGATTTAGTCATGTTAAAAGATGACAAGCGCTTCTTCCCGCCTTATGATGCCGCTCCTGTGGTTAGTGACAAATTATTAAAAGAAACGCCGGAAATTAAAGATGTCTTAAATCGCTTAGATGGTAAAATTTCTACCAAAAAAATGCAAGAATTGAACTATCAAGCAGATAATGATTTAATTGAACCTGCTGTCGTAGCCGAACGTTTCTTAAAAGAAAATAACTATTTTGAGGGGGAGTAACAGATGAATAATATGAATTTATTCCAACAATTTATCTACTATTTCCAACAAAATGGCGGCTACGTCTTTCAACAATTTTTACGTCACTTTTTAATTTCGATTTATGGCGTAATCTTTGCTGCAATTGTCGGGATTCCTATTGGGATTATGATTTCACGTAAACGTAGCTTAGCCAACTGGATTATCCGTTTAGCGAACATTATCCAAACAGTACCAGCTTTGGCAATGCTTTCGATTTTAATGTTGGGAATGGGCTTAGGCGTCAACACGGTGGTTGTAACGGTCTTCCTTTATTCTCTCCTACCAATCATCAAGAATACGTACACTGGCATGATTCAAGTGGATCGCAATATTTTAGATGTTGGTAAAGGAATGGGTATGACAAAAGTACAACTTCTTTATATGGTCGAGTTACCTTTATCTGTTTCAGTAATCATGGCAGGTATTCGAAATGCGTTAGTCGTCGCAATCGGGATTACTGCGATTGGTGCTTTCGTTGGTGCTGGTGGTTTAGGGGATATTATTATTCGTGGAACCAATGCCACAGATGGTGCTTCTATCATTTTAGTCGGTGCCTTACCAACGGCCTTTATGGCGATTATCACAGATTGGGTTCTAGGGATTATTGAACGGCGTTTAGACCCAGCTAGCAAACATTCCAATTAATAAAAAATACAGAGCAGATCCAACATTGTTTCTTTTCAATGGGATCTGTTTTTTTATCTAGGAGATCAATAATGTCTAACTATACTATTATCGATTTAAACCAACAACCACACTTAATTCCGTCAGCTGCTCAATGGTTTAGCCAAAAGTGGCAAATCCCCGCTGAAGCGTATCAAGCAAGTATGCAGGAAATGCTAACTAGCGAAAACCACGTACCACATTGGTGGGTCTGCTTGAATAAACAGCAGGACATCGTTGCAGGCGTGGGCGTAATTGATAATGACTTCCACAATCGTGCAGACCTTACGCCAAACCTTTGTGCATTGTATGTCGAACCAACATTTCGTCACCAAGGCTTAGCAGGAATTCTTTTAACAACAGTTGGTGATTTTCTAGCTAATTCTGGATTTAAAAAGCTTTATTTGCTCACAGACCATACTACTTTTTATGAAAGATATGACTGGGAATTTTTGACAATGGTAACCACCGAAGAGCAGTCTTGCGCTAGAATTTATCAAAAACAATTACGTCAATAAAAAAATCTGCCATCAAAAGATGGCAGATTTTTTTATTTATTTTTTCAAGTGATAACTATAGGTAGCCACGATGATATTTTCCCGCCACGCTAGACGAATCCGCAAGCGTAAACTTGTTTGGTTATGCAAAATATTTTGCCAACGTTTATTTGGTACAAATTGTGGCACTAAAACCGTTGTACTGTAGTTATGCTTCGTGGCATTTTTACTAACCAAATCAACATAACGTAAGATAGGATTTTGCAGTGAACGATACGAAGAATGGACAATTGATAGACGAACGTCCGGGAAGTGTTTTTTAAACTCTTCCTGAATTTCTTTTTCCTTCTCAACATTTTCATCCATTGAGACATGCATGGCAACGACATAATCGCCAATGGAACGCGCATAATTCAAGGCGCCGACATTTGCCTTGGTTACGTTCCCTACTAAAACAATAACTGTATTCCCGTCAAACTCATGTAACTGTGCCCCATCTTCTAAACGTAGCTGTTCCGCCACATTTTTATAGTGAGTATTGACCCGATAAAATGCATAAATCAACACTGGCATAATAATAAAGAACGGCCAGATGTCCCCTAATCGATAAATAAACAAAATGGCGATAATCGCGAAAGAGATAAAGGCGCCGACAATATTAGCAATTGATTTTGGCAACCAATTTTTAGTTTCTTTTCGCCATTTTACAACCATCCCCGATTGAGACAAAGCAAACGGAATAAACACACCAATGGAATACAATGGGATTAAACGTTCTGTGGAACCTTGGAAAATCAATAATAAAACAATGGAACCAGCAGCTAAAGTTAAAATACCATTTGAATAGCCCAAACGGTCGCCACGATCCATATACATATGCGGCATAAACTTATCTTTGGCTAAGTTATAAGCCAAAACTGGAAAGGCTGAGAATCCTGTGTTAGCGGCAACCGCTAAAATTAAGGCTGTCGCAAACTGTAATAAATAATATAAAATATTTTGACCAAAGACCGCTTTCCCAATTTGTGAAAGAACTGTCACTTCTTCTTTTGGCACAATCCCATACCAATAGTTAATAAACGTAATCCCCACGAAGAAGAACCCTAAAATCGTTGCCATTAACGCTAACGTCCCAGCAGCATTTTTTGCTCGTGGTTTCTTAAAGAATGGCACTGCATTACTGATTGCTTCGACCCCTGTTAAGGAAGAAGAACCAGATGAAAAAGCCCGTAAAACCAAGGCAATAGAAATTCCTGGAACCACGGCTCCTGGTAAAGCTGTCGCATTCAATGGCTGTGCGCCAGTCACAATTTTAAATAGCCCAACAACAATCAGTAAGGTAATAATTGCGATAAAACTATACACTGGCAACATTAAGAACGAAGCTGATTCTCTCAGGCCCCTCAAGTTCATTAAGGTAATCAATATCACAATCCCAATAGAAATTGCTACTTGATGACCATATAACGCTGGAATCGCCGATATAATCGCCTCTGCACCCGCTGAAACTGAAACGGCTACTGTTAGCATATAATCGACTAACAACGAACCACCAGCCAATAAACCTGCATTTCTGCCGAGGTTTTCACTACTAACAACGTATGCGCCGCCGCCATGCGGATACGCATGAATAATTTGTCGGTACGACAATGTTAAAGAAATAAGTAAAATAATAACAAATGCAGCAATTGGCAATGAATACCAAATCGCAGCCGCCGACAAAGTAACCAGAACCACCACTATTTGTTCTGTACCATACGCAATGGATGAAAGTGCATCAGAAGATAACAACGCAAGCGCTGCAAATCTGCTTAATTTATGTTCATCATTTTCGGCTGATTTCAATGGTTTCCCAATGAACAGTCGTTTTAAATCCGCCATTTTTTTCTACTCCTTTTCTCTAGAGTGACCCGCTCACTTTTTTCATTATTTTTTATCAAACAAATCCATATGCTACGCTTCTCACAATGAAAAGTCAATTGATTTTTGTTACTGAAAAAGATAAAAAAATCACCATCTTTTTTTAATCAGACACTCATTTACAGTCCCCCGCTTCCTTTATCTTATCAAGAGAATCCAGATAACAAAAGGATTTGCATTCTCTAAACAAAAAAGCGAGAGCTAAAAGTCTATTTGACCTTTTGGCTCACGCTTGAAAACTTAGTTAATTATTCCCTTTTATTGTAACAAGTACGTATGATCGAAGGTAATTTCCACTTTATAACGACCAATTTTTTCATAAACTTGCCGTTGAATTTCCACACCCAGTTCAAATTCAGATAATTTTGATTCTGTAGGCAAAACCAAGTCGAACAAAATCTTCGGCTCTTCGCCATGGGTAACTAAGCGGATATCATGGACTTTTAAAGACGCGTCAAAAGAACGAATAATCTTTTTGATTGTTTGATGAACAAATTGTTGTGTTGGGTCATACAAATTCACTGGATCAATATGACAAACAAGATTAACATCCAACTCTTCTTTAAACTTCGCTTCAATCGCATCGATTGTCTGATGGGCTTTATTTAAATCCCAGCGATCATCAATTTCAATGTGAACAGACGCAAACGTTTGGCTGGGACCATAATTATGAATCAGTAAATCGTGATACCCTACAATTGTTTCCATTTTTGATAAGACATTCTTCATTTCATCAATTTCTGTTTGGCTCGGACGCATGCCCATCAACTCATTAATAAATTCGCGAATTAACTGCAAGCCACTATAAATAATATATGCAGCAATTAAAAAACCAATATATCCATCAATTCGCAAACCAGTGACGCCTTCAATAAATGCAGAAATCAAAACAGCTAATGTAGTATAAACATCATTAAAGCTATCCTTAGCAGAAGCAACTAATGCTTGAGAATCAATTTTTGCTGATACTTTTTTGTAAAACAGCCCTTGCCAAATTTTAATCCCAATTGATAAAGCTAAAACAGCAAATAAAATGGGTGTCACCTTGATTGATTCTGGATGCAGGATGCGATCCACGGAGGTCGTTAGAAACTCAAACCCAATAAACGTAATCACTAATGATACAAGCATTCCACTAATATATTCAAAACGTTCATGGCCATAGGGATGTTCTTTATCCGCTGGCTTACCAGCAATATAAAAACCGACTAATGTTAAAACTGAAGAAATAGTATCGGACAAGCTATTAATGGCATCTGCCATGATTGAAACACTACCTGAAAGCAAGCCAATCATAAATTTACTAACGAATAAAAATAAATTAGAAACAAGCCCAATCCGCCCGGCAAAAGCACCGAATGCTGTTCGTTTTTCCAATTTACGACGTTCAATTTTTTTCTCATATCGTTGAAGCAATGCTTGAATCATTTTACAACCCCTACCCACTTTTTATTTCTTAAAAAAATACTATAAAACCTTTTTATACATTTGTACACAAAAAACCTCACTTTCTGAGGGAGATTTTATTATTTAGCATTGCCAAAAAGTCAAAAGCAAGAGCCCCCAAAACTTCTTTGTTAGGGTTGCCTTGAAAATAAAGAAAAACAAAAAGCCGAAAACGCTAAAGACGTTTTCAGCTTTTTGTTTTTTAATGGAATAAATGGCTCTTTTGTGCTAAAGCCGCAAATTTTTTCGATCTGTGTTCCAGATGTGGATAAAGAATTGCACCGCCAATACTAAAGACGACTGAAATCCCCACCATAATCCAAATGGCAAACCAAGCATTTGGCCAGTAAATGCCTCCTGCTGATTCCCTTAGCAAGTTCACGGCATGCGTAAACGGCAAGAACGGATTAATCATTTGGAAGAATTTACCTGAGACTTGAATTGGGTAGTTCCCACCCCCACCAGAGATGGACAGTACCAAGATTATTATCGCAATTCCTTTCCCTACATTGCCAAAGAGAGCAACAAGCACATAAACCATTATCATAAACGTAATGGCAATCAATACCGCAAACCAGACGCTATACGCTGGATTACGAACATCTACGCCTAACGCAAAATAATTACCTAAGGTTACAATCAGTGCTTGACCAATCCCCATGACAATGAAGGTAAACATCCGTGCTGAAAATTGTTCCCGTTTAGAGAAGCGTTTTTTATCTTTTCCTTCAAGATAAACATCCGTTGTCGCAACACTTGAGAATAATACAGCACCAACCCATAAACACAAAGCTGTATAGAATGGCGTACTTGCCGAACCATTATTAGCAATCGGATAAACAGCATGTTCTTTGACTTCAACTGGTTGTGTAAAGAAGTCACTTTCTTTATTGGCATCTAATTTTAGTAATTTAAGAATTTCGCCTAAATCAACTTCTTTTTCACCTTTACGGATTGCATTCGCTGCTTTGTGTAATCCTGTTTTGATATTTGGCCAATCATTAATAATTAGCTCGTTGGCTTTGTCCAAGGCCGCTTCAACATCTGGCATTTTCTCATTGACTGTTTTCAAGGTATTCGTTAAATCTTTTCGGATACCTGGATAGTCATTTTGCATAAAAGCTGCCGCTTTGCTGACTTTATCTTGAATGACTGGTAAATCGTTTTTATACAAATCAGCACCACGATTAATGCCATTGACAATGGTTTCCATATTGCCATTCAACATCGTATTCGCATCATGAATTTCTTGTTTAATTGCCGGCATTTCGGCTTGATATTTTTCTAATAAAGAAATCGCATTAGTGACCGTTTGACTTGTTGAGCTCAATAAACCTTCAAAGTCAATTTGTTGCGCTTTGTTTAGTTGACCTTGAGCGTTTTGGATGGTAGCAATTAATTTGTCTAAAATCGTTTTTACTGTGTTTTCAATTGCATCAGGGTTAATACTATTGACGGTTGCTTCTACTTGTTGAGCTTCTGCTTGAATAGCATTTAAATCTGCATCAGTTACCGCATTCACATCAATGTTATCAACATCAGTTTTTAATCTAACTACAATACCATCAATCGTATTCAATCTATTTATTGTGTCTTGTAAATCAGTGTTACCTGTGGCTTCTTGTATTTGCGTAAACAGTTGAATCAGCTGTTGGATATTTTCATGTTGTTTTCCTAGGCTTTCAGACAGTTGTTGCTTAATTGCTTCTCTTTCTTCAACTGGTAAACGATGATTTTTTAAATCTTCTAGTGCTGTATTTACACCAGCGCTAATTGTTCCAATTGCTTTTAAAATCGTCCCCACACTTTGAGTAATTCCAGGTAACGCCTTTTCCAATTGAGTGGCGCCATCTAATGTGACATTCCCTAAATCATTGGCTTGATCACCTAGTTTACGAATATCTGGTAACGCCGTTTGAACTTGTTGAATGATTTCTAATCCTTGTTTTGCTTCTTGGATTCCTTCGCTCATTGTTTGTTCCACAGAGGCAAAGTCTTCATCAATCATAGCAATTTGTCGGCCAGCGTTTTGAATTTCTGGAATTTTTTCTTGTAACGTCAAAATAACACTAGCTTGTTCTTTGATGCTTGGCATTTTACCATTTAGCTCAACAATCTTCTCTCCTAAAGCATCAACTTCAGGTAAATATTTCATCGCATCGTTGGCTTTCGCTAATTTTTCTTTTAGCTCAGGCATCTTACCATGTAAGTCTGTGACTTGTTTTGCGTACGTATCAATGGTTCCAATGTTGGCATCTGTATCTAAAATCATGCTCTTAACTTTTTGAATGCTAACCATGTTTTTATCAATATCATAGCCAATATCATTGAATGTTTTGATTAACGTACTACTTGCCGTTTTAATGAATTCTTCCGAAATTTGTGACTGAATGGAAGAAGCGCCTTTTGACGTAATTTTCGGCGCAATTGCATTAATTTTTTCGTTAATTGAGTATTCAATTTTAGGTTTATTGATATCACCAGAAGTAAAACTTAGCAAATCTTTGGAAAAATCTTTAGGTAAATAAATCCCGGCAAAATATTTTCCTGATTGGACCCCTTTGTCTAATTCCTTTTTCGAATCAACAAAACGCCAACCTAATTGCTTGTTTTTCTTCAAGTTTTTCAAGACTTCATCACCAATATTGACCGATTTATCTTGAAAAGTTGCTGTTTGGTCATCACTATAGACCGCTATTGGTAACTCTCCTGTATTTGAATACGGATCCCATAGTGCTTTAATGTTAAACCATGCATATAATGATGGAATAATCATTAAGGCAACAATCAAAAATGTTGCTACTGGGTTTTTAAAAATTCTTTTCCAATCTAAAATAAATAGTTCCCATGTATTTTTTATATGTTTCATAAAATCACCTGCTTTTTTTTGTGCCTGAATAACTTTAGCATAAAATACAAGAGAATAACAAACAAAAGCTTGAATGTTACGACACATTTTTAAAATGTCGTAAGTTCAAGCTAAGTTTGTTTATTTCATATTTTTAGAAAATTCCGAAACGACTTGTTTAACTTCATCAATGGCTTCTGGTTTTAAATAAGCCAAAAGTTTTGGTGCTTTTGTCATCAAGTACATTTTATCTAATTTGCCTGTTTGTTGGCGTTCAAACATTTCTGCAAGTAGCGCTTGCATTTTTTCTTTTTTATCTTCTTTTGTTCGATCTAGTATGAACGTTAAGAATTGTTCTTGTCCTTCTTTCATTCCCTATCCCTCCTTACAAACAGATTCTTTTCTATTATAAAACTTCTTTTTTAGAAAGGATAGTCCTTTTTTTAGGATCTATGATTTTGTGTACAGACTTAGCATGTCTTTTTTGGCGGATAAAGGTAAGCCGAGTCCCTCTTTTAAATAGCCCTCTACCGAACCAAATTCTTTTTCAATCGCCTGTAAAGCGGTCGCTAAGTACTCTTTTTTCACATAAAGCAGCGTTTCTAATTGTTGAATTTCTGCTAGAGGCGTTCCATTTGCTTGATATTGCGCAATAATTTGCTCGTTAGCGGTTTTTCTTTGCTCGTTCGTCTTTAAATAATCTTCTAAAATATAAGAATGTTCCACACCTAAAGCACTTAATATCAAGGCTGCGCCGATTCCTGTTCGATCTTTTCCTGCGAAACAATGAAATAAAATAGCTTCCTGTGGATAACTTAAAAAGTTTTCAAAAAATGTTTGATAACCTTTGCGCCCCGAATTGGAAAGAACCATTTCTTTATAAGCCATGTCCATTGCTTCATCGGGTGAACCAACCGTTTTAAGCATTCCTTCTAATGAAGCAGTCTGCGCCTGAATATCGGCCAAAATATCTATATGTAGATAGTTGGTTCCTTGAATTGAATCATCTGGTCGTTCTTGCGTTTCCGCTGCACTTCTAAAATCATAGATTCGTTTAATTTGATAGTCCTCTACCAGTTTCTGTTGATCCGCTTGTGCAACATTGACGAGTTCACCACTCCGAAAAAAATACCCTGTCTTGACAACTGTGCCTTGTTGCGTTGGAAATCCTCCAATATCTCTAAAGTTCACCACGCTGTTCATGTTCTATCGCTCCTTCATTTTAATTATTTTGTTATCATTTAAATACTTTGTTTTTTCTTTTTATTTCTTTTTCTCAACGATAATAAAAAACACCTCAAAAAACAATCTTTTTATCAGTTGTTTATTGCCATTTTATCATAGATACAGTATTCTTAAAAGAGAGGTGAGTAACGATGCTAAAACGAGATTTTTTAGAAAAGCCTTATGATTATATGAATGATATTCTATTGTTCCTATATAATAATAAAGGTCAAGCGACACGAAATGAATTAGTAGATTTTTTCAATATTAGTTTACCAACATTGAATGAGTATCTTTCTTTTTTAGAGCAATTTTTGAAAGAAGAGCAACTTCAAGAAAACCTCACCTTAACAGTATTAGGTGACACTCTATATCTAAATAAAGCGCCTACCTTTTCCATGAAAGCAATGATCATGTTGTTCTTAGATAAATCTATTAAGTTTCACATGGTCCAGCAACTCTTCCATAAAAATGAAATAAATGGCGGGTATTTCCAACAGAATTATGCCATTAGCTCTGCTACCTATTATCGAAAAATTGTTGAATTAAATGACTTACTCAATGAGTTTAATTTACGTATCAAACGAGGAAAACTTGTCGGCGAAGAAAAACAAATTCGCTTTTTCTTTTTTAATTTTTTCTGGTTTATCTTTGAAGAAAAAACAGATTTAGAAAAAGAACTGGCCAATCAATACCTAGGATTAATCGAGATACTACAAGAAATCCCCAGAATTACCTTTGACCATACAGAAATTCTCCAAATTAAACTTTGGATGAAAATTTCTTTTCGTCGCATGGTTTTAGAACCCCTGCCAACGATTAGTCCACATGATGTCCAACTCGATCGACCTTTATTTGAAGAAATTAATTTATCTATACATACATATATGAAAAGAATCGACCGTCCATATACAATCAACGAAGCCTATATGTTTTATGACTTTTTTTGTTCCATGCATAATTATTCTGCGAATGCTGCTTTCGCCTTTCGTTTAGCAAAACAACAACGAATTGAAAAAACGTATCTTAACGAAATGAACCGGGTCATTTTAACGTACCTTAAAGCACGTGGTTATTTATCCCATTACGTGCTGCCTATTCGGCTACTTTATATTGAAAATTTACTTTTCCAATTACATGCGCAACTCTATTATTTTTCAGGATTTATTTTACCCTTTGATTATTGGACAATTCAGTCACTTTTGAAAGTCTTACGTCATCCTTTTAGCGAAAGTGAAGTTTACGAATTAGTGGAGATCGCTACAACGAACTTTGCCACAAAAGCCACTGCTTCTAAGTACCAAAATCAATTTACTGAAATTAATTATACACTTATTTTGAATCACATTGCTGAATTAAATGAAAAAAAAATAACGATTGGTGTTTATCACTCACTGAGCAGTGCTTATAGCGAGTTGGTAGCACAAAAAATACAACAGAGTATCGCTGGAAAATATCCGCTGAAAATTGAGCCTTACAACGCAGAAAACCATTATGATTTGCTTTTAATGAATACCAATAATGAACAGCTCGTTGCCCAGTATGACCATTACTATATTTTTTCGGATATTAGTAATCGTTACGACCTACAATCAATTGAAAAAATCATTCAATTGTTATTGGGCAAATAATCTCTAATAAAAAAAGCTTAAGTGCCCTACTCTCAGATGGCTGACTTAAGCTTTTTATTTTACTTTCCCTATTTCCTTAAACGGCGCCATTTTAAATACCACGATTCCTTCAATCGCTTGTATCTCGACAAAGCCGAACGTACGACTATCACTTGAATGCGTACGATTGTCCCCTAAGACAAAGTAATGACCAGCTGGAATCTTCTGAAACAGGCGAAGTTGGGCTGCCGCTTCTTCTGATAAGTCAAAACGACTGGCATTCTCAGGCAGTGCCTCATTATCGCTTGCTATAGGTTCTTCTGAAAGATAAAGTTTTCCCTCGTTTACCCAAATTCGATCACCAGGAACCCCGATGATTCGCTTGACGTACGTACCTTTGCTAGCTAGCGGTGCTTTAAATGCAATCACATCGTACCTTGCTACTTGCTTCGTCCGTTGTACTAAGACTCGTTCCCCTGCGTTAAGTGTCGGCTTCATGGATTGCCCAGCAATTGGGTAGCTAGATGTCTTTAACACAAAAAAGAACACAAAAATGGCGAAAAGAATAGCTGGCATAAAAAATTTAACGACTTGGACGCGTTGTTTCTTTTGGTAGGCTTGCCGCTTTTTTTTAATCTCTTCAGCGGTCATTTTTCTTTTCGGTCCTCTTATTGATTGATGGTTATCTGTTTGCTCAAGCAAATATTCCATTGCTGTGTTAGCCTTTTGCTTTTTTAGCTGATATGTCGCAGGCAACTTTTGCTTCAAGAAGGCGCGCTTAATGTGGCGAATTGTTCGCATAACGGGCTTTATCCATTCTTCCATCGTTTTCTTAAAAGGAAAAGCTTCTTAAATAAACTTTTCCTTTCTTGCTCCTTTTTTCTATTTAACTAATTGCGTTCCTTTTTTTATATAACTACTACGTAACTGGTTTTCCTTCATAAACTGATTCAATGGTTTCTGCGCATCTTGTGCCAGCTCCCAAATACTTTGATTTGCTTCTACAAGATATTCGCTCTTCTCTGTTACTATGTTTTTCCTGATAAGCGGTTGCCTTAGCGACTGCTCTTCCTTTGAGACAGCAGCAGCCTGTAATCTTTCTGCGGAGCTACTTAATGTAACAGCTAAAAAAAGGACCCCAAGACAATGTAGTTTCCTTGCTCCCGTTAACTTTTTACTGACCATTTTATTAATAGTTATCTTGTTCAAGACGTGTCAGTTTAGTTAAGCGTTCCTCTAATTCGCGATAAATCTCAAGTACTTCTACTTTTGATGCTTCGACTTCATTCGAAATACTTTTCGCTCGGTTACCAATATTTAACATTTCTAATTCTGCAGAATTGATTAGATGTTTTGCTTCTACTTTCGCTTCATTAACAATCCGATTGGCTTCTTTTTTGGCAGAAACCATCACTTCGCCAATTTCTTGTTGCGATTTTAAAGCCTCTTCTTGTAATTGCTGATTTTTCATTAATAAATCGTTAATTTGCTGTTTTGCGCGTAGCAGTTCTGTTAACTGCTCACTACTCGGTTCAATATTTTTTGAAACGGCTTGTAGTGTCTTCAATTCTTTTTGAACTTGTTCTAAATTGTCTTCTTTGGCCTCTACTTCTTTTCTTAGAGCAGCTAATTCTCCTTCGTAAACTTGCTTTTCAGCAAGATGTTTGTCATTGACACCTTGTAGTCGACCTAGTTTTACTTCTGCTTCATTTTTTTGCTGTAAACTATTTTGAAGCTCATTCTTTAACTCCTCCATGCGCTGTTTCACAATCACTTCTTGTTGGACAGCCTCTTGTAAGGTTTGTTTTTCGGCTTCTACTTTTTGTAATTGTACAGTTAGTTTTTCAATTTGTTCCTGCAATGCTTGTTGAGTCGTTGTGCTTTCTTCTAATTCTGTCGTTAACGTTTCTACTTGCTTTTCCATTCCTGTAATATCTCCTTTTTTCTCCAACTTTCCTTTTTCTTCTGCTAACTGGTTGTGTAATGTCTGGATATGTTGTTGCTGTTCAGCCGATTCTTTTTCTAATTCTGCCACTTGCTGCGTTAATTCACTTTCTAAACGTTCCATTTGATTATGTACAGTGGTTAATTGTTTTTCTGCATTTTGCAGATTTGTTTGAAGAGTGGTAGCCTCTGTCGTGGTTTCACTGTTCGTTTCCAGTTGCTCTTCCAATTCAAAAATTTCATGTTCCTTTTGATTTAGTGTTTCAAGTAATGCCTGATTTTTTTCTTCTAACGCTTGTTTTTCCGTTTCTTGTTGGTTCTTTAATTGCTCATTTTCTTCTTGAAGTTTTTTAAAGGCTGTTTCTTTTTTCTGATAGTAGGTGAGCCTTTCTCTTAACGTCGCCATTTCTTTTTCCTGTTGTTCTGGTTTGATTCCGCTAATTATTTTTTCTGGTTCGAATCCTGGCTGAAAAAAGACTTCTTTTTCAAGCGTATCATCCGAAATATCTTTAATTTTTTTGATTAAACGTCTTTTTGTCATTTATATGTCCTTTCTCTCGTCCTTTTAACTAATCACGACAGGCTCCAAATTTGTTTCCAACGTCTCACGAGCATACGTATCAATGGATTTGACAAGGGTTTGCTCTTGATCTCGATAAGTAAAATTAAAATC
The DNA here is from genome assembly GCF_001811595.1 of Enterococcus sp. HMSC078F03. Taxonomy (NCBI): domain Bacteria; kingdom Bacillati; phylum Bacillota; class Bacilli; order Lactobacillales; family Enterococcaceae; genus Enterococcus; species Enterococcus sp. HMSC078F03. The sequence goes on from NZ_KV805569.1 coordinate 46,707, forward strand.
AATCATGGTAATTTCTTTAACTGAATTCAACGCTGCAATAAGTGCTACAATATTGTCTTGGCCTGTTTGAAATTCATGGTAACTTAAGCCAACTGAAAAAACAGACAGTGTCAAGGTTTGTGTTTTTTCACTTCTAATCATTGTGATACTCGTCTCTCCGAGGTAAGGACGCCATTCACGCGCTAATTGTAATTCATAATTAGTCAAGACAGCGGCCGATTCTGCCGAAACAGCTTGCTTCCAGGGAAACTGATTTAAGGCTGTTTTTTTAATCGCTTGTTTTTTTATTTTGTCACCTTGAGTAGCTTGGCCCTGTGCCAAACGCTCGATCCGTTGTTCCATGCGGATATTTCGTTGATTTAATTGATAATATGTATAAACAATTCCTAACAATAATACGCTAAGTAGACAAACACTAAACAATAAATAAATCATTAAACGACTATTTTTCTGATACTTATAGAAATTTATTTTCCTCTTTAATGTCCGGTCCTCTGAATCCAGTTTTTCGACAAGTAATCGCAAATACAATTGATAGCTTACAAATAAAAATAAGCAACTACTCATTAAAAGTACAACAATCATCATACAAATATAATCTCCTTTATGTCATCGCTCGACAATCAAAACTTGTAAAATCACCTGTTACGCTCTTTAAAAACTCTATATAGTATTGATTGTAACATTCCGTTTGAGCCTTGCCAACAACTTTATTTAAAATACAGTGATAAAATTTTATATTTTATATTTATATTTTAATTTTTAAAATATAAAACAAAAAAAAGAGAGATGCCACTTGGCCATCTCTCTCGCTTTTACTCAAACTATGTTTAGCGAACCGAACTAGATCAGTCGCTTTTTAAAAAATCCAATTAGTCTTTGTTGATTTCATAGTAGCTATCGTTCTTTATGTAGCTGAATTTGCTTTTGCTGGGGCTGAATCGCTACTAAGTCCAACACTGATGCCTAAGGCACGATCAACTTCTTCCATAATATCAAGTCTCAAATGACAAACTTTTTCTTTCAAGCGGCCCTTATCGATTGTTCGAATCTGCTCTAAAAGAATCACTGAATCTTTTTCAATGCCTGTTTCATCAGAATTAATCCCGATATGTGTTGGCAATTTTGGCTTTGCCATTTTGGCTGTGATCGCCGCAACGATAATCGTTGGGCTAAAATGATTACCTAAGTTATTTTGGACAACAAGGACAGGTCTGACGCCACCTTGTTCCGAGCCCACTACTGGGGAAAGGTCTGCAAAATAAATATCTCCGCGTTTGACCATAGTGGAACCTCCTATCTAGTTATATTCTCTGGGGATTCTTTGTGAGAAAGTACATGCAACTTCATAATGAATGGTTTCTAATTTTTCGGCTACCATTTGTAACGTATTTTCTTCATTGCCATCTTTTCCAACTAATGTAACGACTGAGCCGACAGGAACTTCTTCTGCTAAACGAATCATACATTGATCCATACACACTCGTCCGACGATTTCGCAACGCTTACCATTCACGAGCACTGTAAATCCTTGGAGATGACGCAACCAGCCATCTGCATAGCCGATTGGCACTGTCCCAATCCATTCTTCAGCTTCAGTTACGTAGGTTTCGCCATAGCCAATCCCTTCACCAGCCGCTAAGCGTTTTACATGGATGAGTTCACTGGTCAACCGTAAGGCCGGCTTTAACGCATAGCTTGGGGCCAGCTTATTACCTGAAGGGTTCAATCCATACATGGCTACCCCATAGCGAATCATGTTTCCTGGCACATCAGGATGCCATAACGCTGTCGCACTATTGCTAACATGGACATACCGAGGTAACTCTTCTAAAACTGCTAGAACAGCCTTAAAACGCCCTGCTTGTTTTTCAAAATAGCTTGTATCGATTTCATCAGCTGTTGAAAAATGAGTAAAAATCCCTTCCCATAAAAATTCTTTGTGGGATTGAACAAACCGCACTGCTTGCTTAGTCTCTTCCGGGGTTAAAAAACCAATCCGTCCCATGCCAGTATCGACTTTTAAGTGAACACGTAATGGCGTGTTACTCTCAGGCGTTAGTTGTTGAAGAGCAGCTTCTAACCATTCTTGTGTAGCTACCGTTACAGACAAATCATATTGAATCAACAAAGGCACATAAGCTAAGTCTACCACACTCAAAATTAAAATGGGGTCCTGAACACCTGCTTCTCTCAATTCAATTGCTTCATCCAATAAGGCGACACAAAAACCTGTCGCGCCACCTTTTTTCGCCGCTTTGGCGGATTCTACGGCGCCATGCCCATAGCCGTTCGCTTTTACAACCGCAAATAAAGCGGTTCCTTCTGGCAAACGTTGACATTCCTTTTGGACATTTTCAGTAATTGCTTGCGTATCGATATGTAACCGTGTAGGACGATGCCATCCAACGACCATTGTACATCCTTCTTTCTTCGTTGCTTCTATTATTCGCTTTCTAAAACAATTTGTGCAATCGCCATAGTTTCTGTGTGCGTAATCGAGACAAACACTTTACCATTATGGGGCGAGTTTGCTACGTATGGTGCACCTGTTTTTTCAGTCAGCACCTCAATATCTTGTAAACCAACCTTGCCAATCCCTGTGCCCCATGCTTTAGAAAACGCTTCTTTACAAGCAAAACGACCAGCTAAAAATTCTATTTGACGTTTTGTAGATAACTTTTCAAAAAGGGTCAATTCGTTAGGTGTTAAAACCCGTTGAATAAACGATCCTTGTTTTTCAACAATCGGTTTTATCCGACTTAATTCTACTGCGTCAATACCAATTCCCTTTATCATTTTCCGCCTTACTTCCTATTTAATATAGTTACTCCGAATTACCTTTCATTTTAACAAAATTTCAAAATTTTTCCACTGATTCGCTAAAAAAATAAAGAATGTTTTACAAGATCCTCACACAAATTGAAGTACCATACGTTTTCTTCCTATTTACATTTTTATAAAATTTTTCTGAATTTTTATAAAAGTAAGACAACAACTAAGAAGTATCGGAAAAAAATCAGGAAACTAAGCGGATGTTCTGATATTTTATAGCAAATTTTGGCTACTTATGGGAGAATAAAAAGAAAAAGGAGAAAAATGTATGACTTTAACTTCTCGGCAAAAAAAGTTACTTCGTTGCGCCCTATTTATTTTTACTTTGTTGCTCTACATATTTCCAATCTTCTTTAAAAATCCCAGCCTATTTTTTCTCTTGCAACTGGTTTGGATTCTAACCATTCATTTGCTACAACAAAAACTGAAGCTTTTCAATCTAACTTCCCCGTTGAAAACTTGGATAATTTTGGCGTTTTTCTTTTTCTATATCATTTTGATGCCTTTTTTACTTTTTTTAAGTTTTTCTATTTAACGATTATCTACCAAAAAAGAGCGAGTGTTCCGTTCATAGACGGAACACTCGCTCTTTTGATTATTTGGCGTTTTCGCGAATGACGAAACCACGTTTTTTATCGTTATGACGTTTGCCGCCACGTTGATCTTTATTTTTGCGGTCGCTATTTTTGTAATTACGGTCGCCATCTTTATGGTTTTTGTTGCCACGATAGCTGCCACCTTTACCATTGCCACCACGGTTGCGATTACGGTTGTTCCCACCGCCACCACCACGGCCATTTTTGTTAAAGCCTTTTTTATTTGAAGGCAATGGTCGTTCTGGGGTAATTTTTACAGGAACCGCATCTGCTGGATCTTTCGCTACTGTTTTTAATAATAACGCAGCTAAGTCTGTCGCTGAATATTTTTCTAATAACGCTTCAGCAGATTCTAGATATTTGTCTAAACCATTTTCTTCTAGATCACTTTCGATGGTTTCAACAGCTGCACTTAATTGTCCTTTAAATGCTTCTTTTTCGGTTGGTGGACGTAATGGTGTCATCCGTTTTTTCGTTAGGTTTTCGATGACATGTAAGTAACCCATTTCGTTTGGTGTTACAAACGTCACAGACATACCGCCTTTACCAGCACGACCTGTCCGACCAATACGGTGAACATAACTTTCTGGATCTTGTGGAATATCGTAGTTATAGACATGAGTGACACCTGAAATATCTAACCCACGTGCTGCTACATCTGTTGCCACTAAGATATCTAAGTTACCATTTTTGAATGAACGTAAAACGCTCATCCGTTTTTGTTGTGATAGGTCGCCATGGATGCCTTCTGCTTTGTAACCACGCGCTTCTAACCCGCGGGCAAGTTCATCAACACGGCGTTTTGTCCGACCAAAGACAATGGTCAATTCTGGGGTTTGCACGTCTAGTAAACGTGTCATAATGTCAAATTTTTCAAAGTCTTTTGAACGTACATAATATTGATCAATTAAATCAGCCGTCATTTCTTTGGCTTTAATCTTCACATGTTCTGGTTGTTTCATGAATTTCACGCCAATATTCTTGATTGCTGGCGGCATAGTTGCTGAAAATAGAAGTGTTTGACGTTGTTCTGGCACTTGTGAGATGATTTTTTCAATGTCTTCCAAGAAGCCCATGTTTAACATTTCATCTGCTTCGTCTAAAACTAATGTTTCAACAGTTTCTAATTTCAAGGTACGACGATTAATATGATCTAGTAAACGTCCTGGTGTACCTACAACGATATGTGGACGATCTTTTAGTCCACGGATTTGGCGACCGATATCAGCCCCACCGTAAACGGCTTGGACGCGAATCTTTTTATCGCGGCCTAAACGGAATAACTCTTCTTGTGTTTGGATAGCCAACTCACGGGTTGGTGCAATGACTAATCCTTGAATAACGCGATTGTCTGCGTCAATTTTGTTAAGCATTGGTAAGCCAAAAGCAGCGGTTTTCCCTGTTCCTGTTTGTGCTTGTCCGATTACGTCTTTTCCTGCTAACGCTAACGGAATTGTTTCTGATTGAATAGGGGTTGCTTCCTCGAAGCCTGCGCGTTCTACCGCTGATAATAATTCTGGCGCTAAACCAAGTTCTTTAAATTTCAAATGATATCCTCCTAGATTTTGTTTCGGAAAGAACGATTTCTTCCTAGTTTCAGGTGTCTTCACTTTCAGTTGTTAAAAAGAAATCCATTATAGTGTGCCAACTATTTCTTCTTTCCTGATTTCACCGAAAAATTCACCTTATGGCATTAGAAAAGCCAAACGTGGTCGTTCAGCTTCACATTTATTATTAAACATAGAAATAGATCTATTTTATTTACTACGATTCAATTTTTCTCGTCATCTTCCGGCAATAGGTCATTCTATCATAGAATCCCATTTTCAGCAAGTTTTATGAAACTTATTTACTTTTCCAAAAGTGCATCGATGACTTCACGAAGTCCCATCCCGTTACTTCCCTTTAAAACCACCATGTCTTCTGGCTGTAAGACTTTTTTGACAGCTTCAATCAACTCATTTTTTTCTTCTTTTTTAAAAGAATGAATGTTAGCTGGTGCATAGGTTTCTTGCAATTTATCAGCTAAATAAGCCATTTCAGAACCATATAAAAAGACTTCTTCAATCGCATCTGGGGCTAAATGCTGCGCCATTGCTTGATGCATGGCAGCAGAATCAGGACCTAATTCCAGCATGTCTCCTAAAACAGCAATTCGTTTTCCTACTTTGGACATTTTGCTAAAACTGTCCAGAACAAGACCCATAGCTGTCGGATTGGCATTGTACACATCACTTAAAATTTCGGCACCATTCGCTGCTTTCAGCCATTCTGTCCGATTCTTTGTTAGTTCCGCTGTAGCCAAGCCTTTTTGAATCTCACTATCCGTTAATTGGAAATAACGACCAATGCCAATTGCGATTAATGCATTGGTGACATTATAGGTTCCTGGCACTGGAATCGTAAACGTCATTTGTGTATCACTGATTTTGAATGAGGTTTGCTCTTTGGCTTCATTTGTGACGATTCCTTGAAGTTGACTTTCCTGGCTAAAACCAAAAGTAATCACTTGTTGCGTGACTTTTTCCACCAATGGTTCTAGCAAAGGTTCATCGCTTGGCACAAATAAACTACCGTCTTTGGCTAAACCATCTACGATTTCCATTTTTGCTTGTGCAATGCCTGCTCGTGAGCCTAAATTTTCCACATGGGCTTCGCCAATCATTGTGATGGCAGCAACTTCTGGCTGAGCCAGATTGGAAAGGAAAGAAATTTCCTGAGCATGATCCATGCCCATTTCTAAAATCAGTTTTTCTGTTTCATCAGGCATGTGTAAAATAGTATAGGGTAAGCCAATTTGATTATTGTAATTGCCTTGCGTTTTGTAAGTCACAAACTTTTCAGATAACACAGCAGCAATTAAATCTTTAGTGGTAGTTTTTCCATTACTGCCAGTCACAGCGATGACATTCGGTTGCATTTTATTTAAATAATAGGTAGCTAATTTTTGCATAGCAACCAGTGGATCAGTAACATGCAAAACAGGCAATTGTTGCGGCGCATCGACTAAATCCTGTCCCCAAAAAGCGGCCTGACAGCCATTAGCCATGGCACTCTCAATAAAACGATGACCATCATTTTCACCTTGTAAAGGAACAAAGAGATTTCCTTTCACAATTTTACGACTATCAAATTCAATGCCTGTTAAAGGAAAATCAGGCCATTGTTGCCAATCATTACTGGCTTCAACCGCTTGCGCTACTTCCCAGAAGGTTAATTTCATTATGTTTTGCTCCTCTGACACAGGGACTGGGACATGCCAAAGTCTTGTCATGTCCCAGTCTTGTGTGATTTTTTCTTCTTAGTTATTATAAAATTCTTGGCGTTGTTTAAAACGATTCAAAGCTAACTGAATCAGTTCCTCAATTAAATCACTGTATTTCAAGCCCATATTTTCCCACAGTAAAGGATACATACTAAAGTCAGTAAAACCAGGCATGGTGTTCAATTCATTCAGGAATAATTCGTTTTTGCTTGTTAAGAAGAAATCACAGCGACTTAAGCCACTTCCATCTAACATAATATACGCTTTTTTAGCGTATTCTTGCGCTTGATGAGCTACTTCTTCTGGAACATGCGCTGGGATTTGCATTTCAATCGTGTTATTGATGTATTTTGCATCATAATCATAGAAAGCGACATCTTTCACCACTTCACCAGGTAAAGTCGTACGGACATCTTCATTTCCTAAAATGGCTACTTCAATTTCACGTGCTTCGATCCCTTGTTCAACAATTGCTCGGGCATCATAACGGAAAGCTTCTTCCAATGCTTCTTGCAATTCTTCACGATTTTCCACTTTGCTAATTCCGACACTAGAACCCATATTGGCAGGTTTAACAAAGACCGGATAAATTAAAGAACCTTCACATTTTTCAAAGACTTCTTTTGGATTTCCTTTCCAGTCACTTCTTAAAACTGGCACGAATGGTACTTGTGGAATGCCAACAGTTTGTAAAAGATATTTCGTCATGATTTTGTCCATTGCGTTAGCACTAGCTAAGACACCCGCGCCTACATAAGGCATATTAATGGTTTCCATGAATCCTTGAATTGTTCCATCTTCACCATTTGGCCCATGTAAAACAGGGAAAACAATCGCTTCTTCTTCATAAATTTCCGAAGGACTGATTCGTTTTCCTGAAAATTCGCCTGTTTCTTCAGGTGTTTGTGCCCAAGTTAAATGTAAAACTTCTTTATTTTGTGGTCGTTCAGATAAAAGAGGGCCTTTTACCCATTGACCGTCTTTACTAATAAAGACTAACTGTACTTGATAATATTTATAATAGATTGCATTTAAAACGGAATATGCAGACAAAACAGACACATCGTGCTCTTCACTTCTGCCGCCATACAACAAAATAATCTTCAAATGCTTGTCCTCCTAGTTTCTTTCCTGTCTTTTAGAAAAAATTATTTTTCAAATTATCCTTACTTATTTTAGCATAAAACCCAGTTTCATAATAGAAGCAAATTTAGTGAAGGAAAAATTCTTTGCTTGCCTTTTCCTTGCTAAAGACTCCGTTTCACCAGCTCAATAAGGGCTTGTTTAAACGTTGTTCTATCTTGGTCTGTAAAAGGTTTAGGTCCTTTCGTTCGGCCACCTTTTCGCCGAATTTGGCCACTAAAATAGCGTTGTTCTAACAAGCCATCAATATTTTCTTTCGTATATTGATAACCCAGTTGATGTAAAACCAACACTCCTTTTGGCAAAACCAAGGAAGCTAAGCCATAATCTTGTGTAATTAAAAGATCCCCTTTTTTTATTAACTGCACAATTTTAAAATCAGCAGCATCCGCTCCTTTATCAACATACACAAAAGAGACATTTTCTGGATAATCTTTTAAGGAATAATGATCTACACTAGTAACAATCACCACATCCAAAGCTTTCTCTACAGCGACTTCAATAACCGTCTCTTTCACAGGTGAACCATCGCCATCGACAAAAATTTTCATTCATTTCCCTCGATTCTTCCTTGCTCTAACCATTTGGGATGACGTTGAAAATAGTGTTGTAATTCGTCAAAAACGACTTCTTTAACCACTTCATATAACTCTGTATTTCTTAAAATGGTTTTCGTTGCATCAGTGTAGCGGGGCTTTGGTATCGTAATGGCTAAAACAAAATCAAATTCTGCTAAAAAACTATCTGCTGTCACAGATAATGAATAATGTTGCTCCTCTAAAAATTGATTAAAGGCGGCCACTACACCATCAAGAAAGCCCTCATAGTGGGTTCCACCAAGACTGGGATAATGCCCATTAACAAATGTTTTTTGCACTTGCGGCGCATGATTTTTACTCAAAATAAATTGAACAAGGGCCAATTCTGTTTGCTTGGCTTGAATAATCGGTGCAGCTTTTCTAGTTAATGGGTTATCTTTTTCAAATAAATAATTACTTAAACCTTTAGGGTAATAACAAAGATTTTTTTGTTCCTCTTCTTGTGTTAAGAGAATCTTTAAGCCTGGATTCAACATGGCAATCTGTTGACATTGTTGTAAAACACGCATATAAGAAAGTGATTCTGTACCAAAAATTTGCGTATCTGGCCAAAACAAGACTTCAATTCGTTCCTGGGTTTCTTCAATAGGTAATAATAATCGTTTTTTCAATTGCCCTTGATGGTAAATAAAAATAGTTCGCTGTTTTTCTTGATCGATACTGATCCCTACTTGTTTTGAGAAGGCTTGTAAAACAGATAAATACAGAAAAGGTGGTTCTAAATCGACTTGCTTTTGTTCAAAAACAAGCGGTCGTGTGGAAGATACCTGAAAAGAGATTTGTTGACGCGATAACTGTATAGCAATTTTCCCTTGATTCTTTTCAATGAAAAACTCTAATAAACCGTTAATTGTCTGAACAAGTAAATTCTCTAAGCCGACTAAGCCAGTCGTTCCAATGAACGCTTCTGGTCGTTTTTGAATCCGTTCAATAAATTCATCATTTTCTAAAACTGTTAAAAGATGTGCAACACTCATCCTGCTGCCTCCTTTGCAATCTGTTTCTTTTAATTATAATGAAAAAAAGACCAGAAGAAAAGCCACACACGACTTTTCTTCTGGTTTTCTTCTTTAACGAATTAAATCAATATTCGGATGCTCAAGAACGTGATTCACTTGTTTGACCGTTGTCAAAGGAATATCTCCTTGAATCGTATGTGCAAGGACCCCATTGACTGTGGCAAAGGTAACTGCCTTTTCTAACGACCAATTTTGGCTATAGCCATATAAAATCCCCGCCGCATAAGCATCACCAGCACCAATTCGATCAAGATTAAGAAGCGGTCTTTTTTCACTCTGTTGGTACTCATTTTGGGTATATAAATACCCACTTAAGTAGTTTTGATTTTGGGAATGACTTCTCGTTGTCCCAGCAAACCATTCCAAATTGTATTGAGACATGAAACGCTGAATCAGTTCAGTTTCTTGTGCCTCACCTTCTAAATCTTCTCGCGGAATGAAACCCAATAGCTCGACCAAATCACGTCGACTGCCAAAAACAATATCACAATAAGGTAAAATGCGTTCGTACTGTTGACGCATAAAGAGTGCGCTATTTGCTGTATTCAAACTAGGTCGATAATTAAAGTCAAAACAAACTTTCTTTTGATAGGCATGCGCCTTTTGAGCAAGTATCAAAGCAGCATCACGAGTTTTTTCAGTTAAACTTAACGAAATACCACAAATATGCACCATATCTACTTCCGCTAAAAAGGCCTCAAAATCGTAGTCCTTCGCCTCGCTGATGCCAAAAGCACTCTGATGGCGATTTTGATAAGTTACTTGTGTGGGGCGGATTCCATAACCCATTTCTGCAAAAAAACTACCAATATGATCGCCCTTTTCTCCTACCCATTGATCTGAAATTCCTAACTTCCTTAGCGCTGCTTTGCCAGCTTCACCAAGACGATTGGCAGGTAATTTCGTAATCAATGCTGTTTCTAGTTGAAAATGAGCCAAATTTGCTAAGAGATTTACGCCAGTCCCTACAAAGTTCATTCTTAACTGCTCTGTTTGTTCTAACATTAGATACTCTGGCGGAGTGAAACGAAGCATGACTTCACCAAACGCAGCAATTTTCATCTTTGCCACCTACTTATTCAATGTGTTTTTCATCATGGTTAGTA
>NZ_KV805570.1:0-46330 GCF_001811595.1 Enterococcus sp. HMSC078F03
CACAAGAAAATAACAAAGTAACTTTTGAAATGAATAAAAAAGATGACAGCTACTCATACTTAGCTGGACATACGTACACAATGACTATCACCACTAAAATTAAAGCTGATGCAACGGACGAAGAATTAGCGCCTTATATTGAACAAGGCGGGATTCCTAACCAAGCGGACTTAAACTTTGGCAACGAAGGTGACGTGTTACATTCCAACAAACCAACTGTAACACCACCTGCACCAACACCAGAAGATCCAAAAAAACCTGAACCTAAACAACCGCTAAAACCGAAAAAACCGTTGACGCCTACAAATCATCAAGCACCAACGAACCCAGTCAATTTTGGGAAATCAGCAAGTAAAGGAATTCATTTACCAATGACTAATACAACAGTAAATCCACTTTACATGATCGCAGGTTTAATTGTCCTTATAGTGGCTATTAGCTTTGGCATAACAAAAAATAAAAAAAGAAAAAATTAGACAAACTAAAAAGGAAGAAAAAACATGAATAAAAAAATTTCGTTCAGTCTGTTAATTTTGTTACTTAGTTTGTTGGTAGGTTTTACATTTATTCCGCATAAAAAGGAATTAAGTTTTAATGAGTATCAAGAAAAAAAACACTCTGGCGAAACATTTTATGTTGTTTTAAAAAAGAAAAACTGTTCAGATTGTCAGGATTTCGAGAAACTACTGCAAGCACCTAAACAGGTTTACTATGTAGAATTAACCAACAAAGAGACCATGAAAGAATGGTCAACATTTATCCGAGAAAATAAAGTTTTACATGTGCCATCTATGTTTAAAATAGATAACGGCCATCTCAAGAAAATTGATGGAGAAGGAGATGCGAATCAATTATTCGCAAACTATCAAAAAATAACGAAGTAAAAAGAATAAAAAGACAAGGCAAGTTTCCTTTATAGGAAACTTGTCTTTTTTCTAGTAATAGTCGTTTATTAAATAACATGTGAAATGTTTTACAAATTCATTTTGGTTTGATAAAATAAATTTGAACATATGAATTTATTTTCATTTGTTTTGGAAGGAGGAACGAATGATTGAATTGATTTTACTTTTGTCGGTGATTCTTTTAGGTTTATTGATTGGAAATAAAAGAGTGGATAAGTGGCTTTTTCTTAAAGCATTGCTTTTGTTTTCTGTTATGCTAAGTGTGAGCATCTTAATTTCGGTAGCTATGTATTTATTATTAACAATAGGCGTTGCAAGCGTAATAGGGGAGAAGTTAGAGTCGTTATTTCTTTTAGGGATAGTCGTTATCATCAGTACGAGTCTTTTATTATATTTTTTATTGAATTTAACGACGAAAAAAATTGTTTTACCCATCGCTTTAATGAAAATAATTGAATATTATATTCAATGGGTATTGATTTATGTTACTATTTATCAAGTGATTTTTGATCAGTTTATTGTTTCTTCAGAAGTAAAAAATACGTTAAAAGGAACTATTAATGAGCCAGTCGCAATCATTATTGTTATTTTGCCATCATTTATTTCAATTTGGATTGCCGTTGTTTTATTTAGGATTCGTATGGAAGAACTTTAATCAGATACTTTTAGAATGGAGGAGTTTGTATGTCTGCTTGGCAAACATTTAAAAATGGAACAAGGCAATTTTTTAAAGACATCTTGCAGTACTTATGGTTATTTTTTACTTTAAATGTTTTATTATTATTGGTGGGTGGGGCTTTTAGTTGGGCTACTTCCAACGCACTAAAAACTCAAGGTATTCCTTATCTTTCGTTTAATAACCTGAATTTACTGTTAGAAAAGCCGCTTGCTCTGGTGTTATTAATTCTCTTGTTGTTACTTTTTTTAGGTGCAGTTTTTTATCAGTTTACCTTTTTATTATTAGGGATTTTTCAAATACGGCAAGACCATCGCTTTCATTTTAAAGGAGTTACCAAGGCATCTTTTAAAGTTCTTAAAAAGCAAGGTGCCCGTTCGTGGTTATTCTTTTTCGGTTATTTTGTTGTCATTGTCCCTTTTGGTAACCTAATTTTCCAAAGTAATCTATTGACGAAATTCGTGATTCCAGATTTTATTGTTGAATTTTTGTCCCAACGAATTCCTTACTTGGTGGGGCTACTGGCTTTTGGGTTATTAGTCTGGTATTTAGCTATTCGTTTCATTTACACGCTTCCATTAATGATTTTGGAGAGAAAAAAAGCAGGCGAGGCAGTTAAGGCTAGTTGGTCAATGACAAACAAACGATTATGGTTCATTATTCGTAATATTGCATTTGTGACGATCGCGGTATTTGTTTCAACGTATGTTATTTATGTGTTACTTTATCTTCTACAGTTGAAGTTAGATACCTTGAGCGACACCATTAGCTTGCTAGGTGGTATTTTAAATTTAACGGTTGTCCAATTTTTACAGTTTGTCTCTAATGCTTGGCTTTCAGTATTACTGATTAATTTCTTATATACACAATTAAATGTTCAAGCAGAAACGACGACAAAAGTTGCCTTTGACAAAGAAACGAAACGTAATAAATTAGTGACTATCGGAATGGGCCTAGGACTATTCACCATTTTTGGCGGCTATATAATTTTCAACGCTGTTTACTTAACAGGGCTATTAGAATCAAAACCTTTGATTATTTCGCATCGAGGGGTCACCAATAGTAATGGCGTACAAAATACCATTCCTGCTATGGAAAGAACCATTAAATTTAAACCAGATTATATTGAAATTGATGTTCAAGAAACCAAAGACCATCAATTTGTTGTGATGCATGATGCAAACCTTAAAGAACTCGCCGGCGTTGATGGCACGCCACAAGAATTTACGTTGGCTGAATTAACAAAAATGATTGTTAAAGAAAATGGCCAAGAAGCACCAATTGCCAGTTTTGATGATTATTTAGCGAAAGCAAACCAAGCCAAACAAAAATTACTAGTAGAAATTAAAACGTCTAAACAAGATAGTCAAGGTGCGCTTTCTAACTTTATTGAAAAATATGAACGTCCTTTGATAAAGAATAACCATCAGGTTCAATCTCTCGACTACAATGTGATCAAAGCGTTTAAAAAAGCCAAATCAAAAGTAAAAGTTAGTTTTATTTTGCCCTATAATTTCACTTTTCCAGAAACACAAGCTGATTTGTATACAATGGAAGCTACTACGTTGAATGATACCTTCATTTTAAAAGCTGACCAACAGAAAAAAGCAGTTTATGCTTGGACAGTTAATGACTCAGAGGTACTAAGTAAAATGCTCTTTATGGACGTTGCTGGAGTGATTACCGATGATTTGGAGTTAGTTAATGAAGAAGTCAATGACTTTGAAAAAAATCCATCGTATGCGGATCGTATTTTGCATTATATTTTTATGCTGCCAAGTGTGGCTTCTCAATAAAAAATGAAGAAGAGGGTTAAACGAAATGAAAAAAGAATTTTCGCGAGTACTTCTTAAAAATCAATCAGATGAAATTCTTATTTTAAAAGATCGGCCAGACACTTGGAATTTCCCTGGCGGAAAACAAGAACTTGGCGAATCAGCGCTGGAATGTGCGATTCGTGAAATGAAAGAAGAATTAGCAGTGGAAATTACTGAACTTGAAGAAATTTTTACTGGACCACTCGTTTTTGATTCAATCGTTTGGCAAGGACATTTTTATTTTGCTAAACAAGCCCAAGGAAAAGTTACGCTGAACGAACCAAATAAAATTAAAGGCGTACAATTTATTAAGCGGTTTGAGGAAGTAAATTTTTCACCAGGATTAGCTCCGCTATTTGATTATTTAGCGCGTAGTGATTATTTAAAGTTAAATAAAACTAACTGGAAATAGAGAGCATAGGAGTGTTTTTTGCTAGGGCTTTGTCAGAAAATTTGAAGAAGACATAGTTATTTGTTTTATCTTTTTACAAATAAAATTTTTCAGATATATTAGCATCAGAAAGTACAGAATCTAAAAAAGTTGCCATTGTTCCATAAACGTTGGAATGATGGCAACTTTTTATTAATAATTTGTTTGAATTAAGTAGTGGTGGTTAACCATTTAGAGTAGTAACTGGCAATTTCTTCTAATTGAGCATTTGTGGGAAATAAAGAGCAACAGATGATGTTTCGTTCTACCACATCTGGAATTGGAATATTCGTTAATAGTAAATCATAGGACGCTACAACTTCTTTTAAATCAACAGAAGAATCTAAAGTGAATAAGTTGTCAATTGCTAAGATATCCCTAAAACGCTCAGTAAAAAATTTTTTCATAAATAAATTATGTTCAATATCTGTAAAAAAATAGATACCCGTTTTCATTTTCGGAGGCAGTTTATTTAAAGAGGCTTGTAATTCATCCCAACGAATAATTAAGTGATAGATAAATTCATAAAATCTATCAATAGATTTATCATTAAGTATTTTTTTTAGAAAAGGAACACATTTGTCGTAAAAATAAGGATAATGATGAGTTAAATTTTCTAAGAAAAATTTATATTTTGGGAAAAGAATAAAAGCCTCTCCATAATCGGAAACAGAAAGATTATACAAATAAAGAACTATTGCATGGTAATTAGGATTACTGATTGCTAATGCTGTGGCTAGATAATCCAGTAGTTGCTCGATCTGTCTCTTTCTTGTAAGTACTTGTTGATTTTCTTTAGATAAGAAAACTAACTCTTTATAAGATTTCAGATAATGACCATTAAAGAAAATAGATTCTAAGCTATGAAAGAAAGAGGTATCCGTTTTGATAGAAAAGTAGCGGTCGAATAAATGAGAATAATCAGCAAGATTGGAATAAAGTTGTCTATTTTCAGGAAAGAATGCTAAACTACCTGCTTGTTTAAATCTAAGCACGATTGAATAGACATAAAAACTAAATTTATCGATATCAATGTTTCCAGCAAATTTGAGAATAGGTAAAGACTCCTCAAATAGTTGATTAAAAAAAATATTCTGTTCTTTTGAAAGAAGTTGAGTAGATGTCACATAGGATTCTTTCAAGAATGCTATAAAAAAATTTATTATTTTCGTTTCATCGCCACTGAAAGTAAGTGGTGACGTTTGAATTTTAAAGCTAAACTTTTCTAAAAGTATCTGATTGATACGAGTAATCATTCGCTTAACTGTTGAATTGCTGACGTATAGTGCTTCTGCTAACGCCTCAGTCGAAGGATAGGTGTTGAAAATTAGTTGCTGTAGGAGCCTAAATTCAGGGGCCACTTGTAGAAAACAACTATATACATATTCTATGTTTGTATTGTTAGGAAAATGTAAAAAATATTCTAGGTTTGCAGTTTTAATAATTTCACAGGGAGAAATAATGCTGTTCAAATCAGCTAAATCATTAAGCAAGGTTGTATGATTATATTGGAAGTACTCTTGGATGGTTGTTAATTTTTGATAAGGATTGTCGTACAAAAAATCAATTACTGTTAATTTTCTTTGGAAAGAATCAGATAATAAAGCTCTCATAAATATTATCCTCCATGTTTTCCGCTCAAAATTTATAATTTTTCTTCTATTTTTTGAGCCAAAAGTTTTATGCGAATAGAATATACTGTATAAAGTAAAACTATTTGTGGAAAAGATAGTAATTTAATTAAAAAATTTTTTTATATGAATTGGAGTTTTAAGATGAGTAAAAATTTTATTACATATGAAAAATTTGAACAATTTTTAGAAAAACAGGATAAAAATGTTTATGATATTTTAAAATTCATTGCGAGCAGTGAAAAAGTATCGCTTACATATGAAGAATTATATGAAATAACAAATTTATCGGTTCAGACACTGTATGAATTACTTCGTAAATTTATAGAAATACTTCCGGTGATAGATAAGAATCAATCTTTAAGTGTTCACATAGAAAGTTATAATTGTTATTCATTTCATAAAAAACCAAGTTTTACTTTGGATTATTATTTTGCCGTTTTTCTCAGAAGAAGTCAATATTATCGTATCCTTATAGATTTATTGTATGGGAAGCAACGGACGATTGAACAGTACACTGAAAAATTATTTATTAGTGAGTCTTCAGTCAAGCGAACGATGAAGCAGTTAAGAGGAATTTTGGATGGATTTTATCTGAAAATCATTAAAAAAAATAAAAAGTATCTCTTAGTAGGTGATGAAGAAAAAATTCGCTATTTTTATTTCATTTTATTTAAAATTAGTAGCAATGCACCGGATGATCTATATTCTGAAGAATCAATAAAACGAATACAAACAGATTTTCAAAAAATCTATCCTAATATTACCCAGAATACGTTAGAAAACTTTTTATATTTTTTACATGTTACTAAAATCCGAATGGCGCATGACTTTCGTTTGCAAGCAAAAGAAAATCACTTTGAAGTAATTAATCGATTATTTACGCTGAAAGATTTTGAAACCCAGTTAGGGAAATATATTTTTTTTAATGATGCGATGAATAATCAAGTTGAATTAGAATGTTTATACTTTTTTATCAGTACTGATGAATTGTTAACAATTGAAACAATTTTAAGTGTTTCCGCTTATCTTTCTCCAGCTATCTTATCGGAAGAAGCTTTTTTGATTGGGAATACAATTCTTTATCAGCTTTCTCAATTTTTTGACATAAAGTTTAGTCCAGAAGAATATTTCTATCTCGGTGCAAATTTTTATTTAAAAATAAAAAAGAGTGAAATTTTTTATTACTATCACTTTGAAAAAAAGTATTTAGATAAACCTATTGAGAAATACATCAATAAGTTATTTTCCGATTTTTCAAAATACTTTGAACGAAATACTGGAGAAAAGCTGCCTTTACCAGTTGACTATCTTCAATTAATTCTCTTAGAAATATTTTTAGAAAAAGATAAAAAATTAGCGTGTTAGTTTACAGTGCGCTTGGAGATAGGGACAAAGTTCGGATTGAGAAGAAACTACAAAAGTTTATTACAATTCCTATACGTTTTGTTAATCGTTTAGAAGAAAACCCACAATTGATTATCTCTAATCGTTATCTGAAAAGTAATCAGAAGATTCCGATTTTTTATATTAGAAATTACTTTATGAACACTGAATTAAACAATATCTCAAAGTTTGTAGAAGAATTGTATTTTTTAGAGAAAGGATATAACCAATGAAAGTGAATATAATTTGTATCGGTAATAATTTGAATAGTATTTATAAAGATGAAATAGAAGAATATTTTGCGGAAAGTAACCATTATTCAGAGAAGGAATTAAAAAATATCAAGCCAAATAAAGAGGAGATTTATCTTATCTATCACTCGAATGAAGTAGAGAATGATTTGAAATATGAAGTGATTATAGCATTGTGTAAGAATTTTAAAGTACCTATCTTTGTTTTGTCGGATTGTCTGTCCTGTTCCGAGCAAATCATCTATTTGAATTTAGGGGTCATGGGTTTTCTGACAACAAAATTTACACCAGCAAATATCAAAACAATTTTAGCGAATAATTATTCTTTTTTCCAAGAATTGAATCAACAAACTGAGGCGATAGAGGCTCCCTTAAATTTTCAAATAAATTCACAAGAAAGAAGTCTGCGCATAGGTGATTCAAAACAAGTTCAATTAACAAGGTTAGAATTTAAATTTTTTAATTCTTTGTACCATAAAAAAGGCCATGTTGTGAATTATGAAGAAATCGCAAAAAATATATGGGAAAAAGAAACGTTTGAGAAAAAAGATACAGTTCGTTTGTCAATTATTGCTAAGCACGTCAGAGAAAAACTACGAGAAATTGCTGGGAATTCAGACTATATTTATACGGTGCGCTCGATTGGTTATAAATTTAAAGAAAGTTGTTAAGGAGGAGTTCTTATGGTAAAAAAAATTAGTTTATTCATGATGATTTTTATGACAATTGCTGGTTATGGTCTTTCGGTCTGTGCTGAAGAAGATCAAGCAATTCCATATAGTGCCACAGCAATCATTCCTGAGAACCAACTAAATAAAAATGTCAGTTATTTTGATTTACTTGTTTCAAAAGGAGAAAAACAAATAGTAACTATTCAAATAAACAACAGTAGCGACAAAAAAATAAAAATAAAAATCACACCCAATACAGCTAAAACAACTAGGAATGGAACGATTGACTATTCTGGTATGGATTTAAAGAATACGGATAATCTAAAGTATCAGTTTGATAAACTCGTATCAAAAGAGCAAGTGGTCTCGATTGAACCTCATACAAAGAAAAACGTTGATTTTGTATTATCTATACCAAGGGAGGAGTTTCCAGGGATTATTTTAGGTGGATTTTATATTCGAGAAGAAAAAGATGAACAACTGGTACAGTCTTTAAATAAGACTGTTCAAATTACTAACGAGTTTTCTATGGTTATTGGCTGTCAATTAAGAATGAATGAGGAAAAAGTGCCCAAAGATTTTCAATTAAACAAAGTTAAACTAGGTACGTATGGTGGCTATTTTTCAATTATTTCTTCTATTTCTAATGTTTCTCCGTCGTTAGTTTCATTCTATTCTGTTGAAAAAACGATTCAAGATATGAATAGAAAAGAAATAGCAAAGTTTAAAAAAGAAGGGATTTCCATCGCACCTAATAGTATTTATGAAGCGCCAGACAAAATTGAGGAAAACAAGCTTAAACCAGGTAAATATAAGATGCTACTGACGATAGAATCGAGAGATAAAAAAAACAAGTGGCGTTTATCTGAGGATTTTGAAATTACATCTAAAGAGAAAAAAGGTGTCCAAAATGAAGCAATACCGAGTACCAAAATCAGTAATCGAAAAATTATTTATTTAGTCACCTGTATCTGGTTTGGGCTAGTTATTTTATTACTTATGATATTACTTTTAAGAAAGAGAAGAAATAGGGATAGATAAGAACGAGTTGTTCTTATTTATATATATATTATTTAGGAGGAAGAAAGATGAAGAAAACGATTTTATTTTCAATGTTAGTAGGATCAACATTATTTTTAGGTAAGGAGGCTTTGGCAGTTACACCTGCAATTTCAGAAGGAACTGCGACATTACAAGCACTTACGGAAGAGGAGGCTGGCCCAGTTACGCCGCAAATTACAGATCCAGAAAACCCCAACGGAACGGGTCAAACTGGCCTTCTAACATTGGACGCTGTTCCTAGTTTTGATTTTAAGGGGGAAGGATTATCCGGTCAATTTATGGACACATTAACACCAACCCAAATTGAAAATGGGTATGAAAAAAATGCTCAAATTACAGATCGAAGAGGAACTGGAGCAGGTTGGAATTTAAGTTTAAATATCTCAAGCTTTAAAAGCGCGGATGTCGCACTCAAGGGAGTTAACATCACAATTCCCGTTAGTCTTGAAGCGGGAACAGATAATACCTCTGTAGCCCCGTCAATTGTTAAATCAATTTCTGGTATCGTAGATCCGGTTTCAGGATTTGATGTGGGAACGGTTATGTCAGCCAATGTCGGTGAAGGATACGGGACTTGGATTTCTAAATTTTCTGGTGCATCTTTGAATATTGCAGACGGGAATTCAGCTGGTAGTTACAAAAGCACTTTTACTTGGACAATCGCGCAAGTTCCAATTGGTGAATAGCAAACAGACGCATCCAACTTACTATAGTAGATTTACTTGGACGTTGTCACTCATTCCACAATAGGAAAGTGAAGAAACCATTAGGAGGGATTATTAATTGAAGTGTAATTTAATAAAAGGATTTAGTTTGTTGTGTTTACTCGCTTATTTTTTAATATTTTCAAGTAGTGTTCAAGCAGATGAGACAATACCAAACAGAGTCTCACTAGATGGAATTTTTACAACAAATTTGGGAGTATCTAATAATTCCTCCGAAGTGGTTGATGATGTCGGCGTTATTACGAATGGTCTGCCAAATCAAGTAGGAGCACTCTGGAGTACAGAAGATAATTTATTGGATTTTAAAAAAGATTTTAATATGGTTGCTTATGTTAAACAGACTGGGGTTGCTGGTGCTGCCGGTGATGGTATGGTTTTTCTCTTACAAGGGGCCACGCCAGAATTAAAATGGTATACCTATTCGGGGGCTTCAATGGGAGCGCTTGGGGAAAATAAGTATAAAGGCACCTTAGGTATTCCTAATTCTATTGGGATAGAGTTTGATTTATATGGCAATCGAAGTTCACAGGACGGTTTTTTTGATAATGGCATTTCTGGCGTATATAAAAATAGTCATAT
Source organism: Enterococcus sp. HMSC078F03 (assembly GCF_001811595.1). Classification (NCBI taxonomy): domain Bacteria; kingdom Bacillati; phylum Bacillota; class Bacilli; order Lactobacillales; family Enterococcaceae; genus Enterococcus; species Enterococcus sp. HMSC078F03. Next base: position 10,134 of record NZ_KV805570.1, read on the forward strand.
TGCAGTCATTTATCCAGGAATGGAAGCAGGTTATCAAGATAATTATGTACTTTTAGGCACGTCAACAAGATATGTAAAGCATGATAATTTGATTACAGATGTTGACTTAGCTAACGGAAATTGGAATAGGTTAGATTTACATTGGCAAACAAACGAGCCGGATTTTACGAAGGGCGTTTTGGCGTATCAAATTAATGGAGGTACGCCAATCATCATAAACTCTGAAATATTGAACGCGCAAGTTTTTTTAAATGGCAGTGTATCAACGGCTTATTGGGGATTTACTGGATCAACAGGACCTACATATAAAGCTGTTCAAAATGTTGTTTTTCAAAGAGTACCAGGTTTGGTGGACGCAAAAGTAAAGATGAACGTAGTAAACAAAGACGGTCAAGAATTACCAAACGGTGCAGTGCTAGAAGGCAATACAACCTATACAGTAAATGTTACAGCAGACTGGTTGGACGGCAAGCAGAACTGGCAAAATATTTTACTAGAAACAACTTTACCTGAAGGAATAGAAGTAGTTCCTGATACGACGACCATTGATGGAAATAACATATCAGATACTTTAATTTGGTCAGCGAATACGTTAAAGACGAGCGACAATCAAATTCCGCCATTAGGTAATAAACAAGAGAACACACAAACTTCTTCTACCATAAGTTTTAAAGTGAAAACTAAAAATGATAATTTTACCAATCAGAATATTACAAATCGTTTTTCTGGAAGAAATGCGATTTATAATTTAGAACCTTATACGTTTACTATCAAGCCTGTAACGCTAAGTGCTACAATTACATCACCTAAAGATCAAGCGGTTATTGTAGATAATAATTTAACTGAATTATCGATTGAAACCAGTTGGATAGCGAAAGGTACCGCTTCTATTACGCAAGCGATTGGTTATGCGCAAGGCGGAGAACTTCAGCTTGTTACATTAAACCAAGAAACGATCACGAATGAAGAAGGTAATTTTTCTTATGATATGATCGAAGCATTCAAAAAATTGTCATATGGTGAATTTTCGGTTGAGTATTTATTGAAAAATGAAAATAATTTATCCACTTCTTCTAAAATCACATTGTTTAAACAGAATGCTCCATCAGTTTCGTTAAAAGAAACTGAGCAAAGTAATACTTTTTACAAGGGCAGTCCAATAAAAATACCTGTTTTAGTAGAAGATAAAGATAGTTCTTACTTAGATATTATAATGGAGGTAGAAGGGCAAAGTGAACCATATCGACAAACAATTGAACATATTCCTGGTGAGACACAAGAAGTAGAATTGAACTATGATACCTCACTTTTAACACCAGGAATCTATACGTTGAAGATATATTGCATGGATTCAGAAAAAAACAAATCTGAAATTCTCTCTTTAGATGATATATATCTAGAAGGATTTTTAGCATTTGAAAAAGTGCCACAAGCATTTAGTAGCGATGCATTGAAAATTGGTGGAAATCCTGAAAAAGTTACTAATATAGGGGAAATAGCGATAACTGATAGTCGTGTAAAACGTGACAATTGGCTATTGGAAGCCCATTTAGTAGATTCAAATTTCGTCAATACAGCAAGCGGAACGTCAAAAGCGTTAACTGCATCTAATAATTTTTTCTATTATCAGTTAGATGGACAAATTACATCCATTAGTACGGAACCAGTGACTATTTTACGGAGTAATCCTACTGATACAGCAACTAGAATCACAGTCAATCAAGAACAAGCGAATGGTTTTTATTTTAACCCCAATAATTCAATGGGAATCGGAACGTATCGAGGGAAAATTCAGTGGAATCTAATCTCAGCCCCAACATAAGTTGAAAATAAGTAATTTTTCTTGTTTAGAAAGTCCAAGGAAAAGTCGTGGGCATTGTTTATTCCTAATAAATATGTTATAGTAATTAAGTAATCAATTTTGATAAGTAATTTGAGTTATATATTTAAAAACTATACTTCTCCTTTTGCCACTCAACATTTTTTGCAATAACTTGCATATTTTTATGCACTAGGAGGAAATATATATGAACAACGGTACAGTAAAATGGTTTAACGCAGACAAAGGTTTTGGATTTATTACAGGTGAAGATGGCAATGATGTATTTGCACATTTTTCAGCTATTCAATCAGATGGATTTAAAACTTTAGACGAAGGCCAAGCAGTAACTTTTGATACTGAAGAAGGTCCACGCGGCTTACAAGCAACGAACATCGTAAAAGCTTAATAATGAATGAAAACGGACCACGTGTTGGTCCGTTTTTTTGATAGCTGTTGTCTGATATCGCCATTAATTACATAGCAAAACAAAGCAGAGGCCATTTAAAGGAGGAGAATCTGAAGACGACCTTAACTGAGCTGTTACTTGTAAGTGGATTATTTTGGCTAGTAATCATAATTGGTGTGATTGCGGGTAGCATATTTCTAATTAAGTATTTTAGAGGTCGGAGTTGAACGGTTCTGTTCCCGCCAATTATCAGGTTTTAAGCCTGGGACAAAAATCCAAAGTGATTTTTGCCCTAGGTTCTTTATTTAATTAGGGTATTAAGTTTTAGGTAAAATAATTAACAAATTAAAAGCAATTTACTATATAATCAGAAAGGGATCTTTAAGAGAGAAGCAGGTGTTTGCTTGTCGTAATACTTTGTTTAGCAGATAGAAAAAGGAAACGTTATGCGTTACAATAGGAACGGAGGAATTTTAACCTTATTGGATTTGTAGCTGAAGCAGAACAAATGTTGTCGCGTTAAGTGCGATTGAGCTTGCCACAAGCAACATTTGAAAAAACTACGGATAGAAAAATCATTCCTAAACAAGAAAAAACACTCTTTAGATGAATAAAGAGTGTCCAGAAACGTTGATAAATCAACATATTTAAATAACGCGCCCTGAGGGAATCGAACCCCCGTCTCAAGAACCGGAATCTTACGTGATATCCACTACACTAAGGGCGCGGCACGAATACTAGTTTAGCTGATATTGACAAAAATTACAAGAGGGAGGACGAAAATAATGAAATTTGAGCAACGAATGTCCCAACAACAAAAACAAGTCCAGAAGTTGGCCATGACTCAACAGCTTCAACAATCCATTCAAATTTTACAATTTAATACGGAAGAACTCGCTGCCTTTGTTGAAGCGAAAGCACTAGAGAATCCATTGATTGATTTACAAGTAGACACGCAGTACACCACAGATTTTCCGATAACTAGTCGTTCTTACACCAATCAAGACGAAGAAAATAATTATATGAATCAAATTCCAGACTATCATTTATCATTATTTGAGTCTTTAATTGATCAAATTCATTTGAATTACCGCGATACATACTTGCGAACATTGGTATTGTTTTTAGTAGAATATATAGACGTGAATGGTTATTTAACGATTTCGTTAGAAGAAGCGGCAGAGAAAACCGAAGCAAGCGCCATTCAAATGCTAGATGCATTAACTTTGTTACAACAGCTAGATCCAGCAGGTGTGGGGGCACGCAATTTACAAGAATGTTTGATGCTACAAACAGAACGAGACGATACCGCGCCTAATTTAGCGTATATTTTATTGGAGGAAGAGTTTGATGCCTTAGTGAGTCGCAAATGGGGCCCGTTAGCTAAAAAATTCGGGATTGAATTAGCAGAAATTCAATTGATTTTTGATTATATACAAACGTTATCGCCAACGCCAGGGAATATTTTTGATGCGACCGAGGAATTGTATATTCGACCAGATTTAACTGTCCGAATCAAGGAAGATCGAATAGTGGTGATTTCCAACAAAGCTGGTCGACCGACATTAAATTTTCAAGAAAATTATTTCAAACGAATGCAAGAGACTGACGACAAAGAAGTCCAAGAATATATTAAGGATAAGAAAAACGAATTTGAATGGTTAGAGCGCGCAGTGAATCAGCGGGGGGATACAATTTTACGTGTAGGGCAAGAAATTGTGCGCCGCCAAGAAGCCTTCTTTTTAGAAGCAGATCGGCCATTAAAACCAATGACTTTAAAAGAAATTGCGGATGCTTTGTCTATTCATGAATCGACAGTTAGTCGTGCGGTCAATGGAAAATATCTAGAAACCACGTTTGGCGTCTTTGAATTGCGCTCATTCTTCTCCACAAGTATTCTTTCATCAGAAGAAGATGGCGAGGATGTCTCAACAACAATGGTTAAAAAGCAACTACAAAAATTAATTGATGAAGAAGTAAAAAGTAAACCGTTATCTGATCAAAAATTAGTCGAGCGATTAAAAGATTCAGGCATGGAAATATCCCGGCGAACGGTGGCAAAGTATCGTGAAGCCTTAGGGATTCCATCTTCATCTAAACGAAAGCGATATGAGTAAACAACCAAAGCTTATGAGTGATTTTCATAAGCTTTGGTTGTTTTTTTACAATTTAAAAAATGTTGGTTTTTTGAATTGTAAAAAAAGCCTAAAGGAGACAAAGTTTGCTTGCCATTTCCTAGGAAAAAACGTATATTAAAGTTACTTGCTTCTTTAAATAAAGGAAAAGAATAATTTTATAGAAAAGTTGGAAAGCACAAATGAATCAGACAGCAAATAGCAAGAAAAAACGCTATATTACAGGTTTTGATGGTATTCGGACGATCGCTGTAATTGGCGTGATTTTGTATCACCTTTTTCCCCAAGTCATGCGAGGTGGCTACTTAGGTGTTCCGATTTTCTTTGTTGTTTCAGGTTATCTTATTAACGACTTGTTGCGGCAAGAATGGGCAGAAAATCAGACCATTGATTTAAAAGGATTTTATGTGCGAAGGATGAAACGGCTGTATCCAGCATTAATTGTGATGCTTTTAAGTGCAGTTAGTTATATTACACTCTTTCAGCAGGATTTATTAAACAATATTCGCAGCGTTGTCGCTAGTAGTGTTTTTTATTACAACAACTGGTGGCAAATTTTTAAAGGGTTTTCTTATTTTGATGGATTTGCGACACAATCGCCATTTGTACATATTTGGTCATTGGCAGTTGAAGCGCAAAATTATTTAATTTGGCCATTACTTTTTATTCTTCTGGAACGCTTTGTTCGTAAGCGCGGTCGAATTTTCAGTTTAGTTTTAATCGGCGCCTTAATTTCGGTGACGCTGATGGCCGTTTTATATGTTCCTGGCGCAGATCCTACACGTGTCTATTATGGAACAGACACACGTGTTTTTTCTATTTTACTAGGTAGTGCATTGGCGTATGTTTGGCCAAGCACACGTTTGAAAGAAGAAATTCCAGAAGCCTCTAAAAAAATCTTAAATGGCGCTGGGTTAAGTGCCTTAGTTCTTTTAGTATTAGCCTTTTTAACATTATCAGATCATACAAATTTTGTTTATTATGGCGGCATGTTTTTAATTAGTTTGGCAGCCACTGTCTTAGTGGCCGTCACTGCACATCCAGGGGCAGATATGAATCGTTGGTTAACGAATCCAGTCTTTACGTGGATAGGTAAACGGAGTTATGGCATTTACTTGTATCAATTCCCCATCATGATTTTTTATGAGGCCAAAATTAAGACCTTATCGGACCATGTTTTTCTACATTCATTGGTTGAAATAGCATTAATTTTAGTCGTGAGCGAATTGTCTTATCGTTTTATCGAACATCCACTGACACGATTGTCTTATAAGGATGTCTGGACTCAATTCACTGAGTTCTTACGGAAACCGTGGGACCTTCGTGAAAAAGGGACAATGGCCTTTATGACAGTGATTAGCGTGATTGCAGTATTCGGTTTAATTGTGGCCCCAGCAAACGCTAAAAGTGCGCAACAAGAGCAACTAGAAAAAAATATTGCGAAAAATCAGCAAAAAATTGAAGAACGTAAAAAAGAAGTCCAAGAAAGTGGCACGAAAAATAGTAGCACGTCCACAGAAAGTAGTACAAAACCGAGTGAAAGCCAAGATGTTCTACCCACACAACTCACACCAGAGCAAGTAAAAAAAGCGCAGAATTTAGAAATCACAACTATTGGTGATTCTGTTATTCTAGATGGTGCTAGCGGGTTACAAGATATTTTTCCTAAAATGATTATCGATGGGGAAGTGGGCCGTCAATTGTATAGTAGCATTTCACTAATTGGTGAACTAGACAAAAAGAAAATGCTCAAAGATACTGTTTTAGTGAGTTTAGGTACGAATGGTCCTTTTACAGAGGCACAATTTGATGAATTTATGAAAGCGTTAGGTAATCGAAAAGTTTATTGGATTAATGTTCGCGTTCCAACTAGAAGATGGCAAAATCAAGTGAATAGTTTACTTAGTCAAATGGACAAAAAATACGATAACTTAACGGTCATTGACTGGTTTAATTATAGTAACGCCCATGATGATTGGTTTTATGATGACCGAGTTCATCCAAATGTGGCAGGTGGCGAGCAATATACACACTTTATCGCGGAGAAAATTTTACAGTAGCAAGAAACTTCCAGCTCAGATGAAAGGGGCTGGGAGTTTTTGTTATAGGAAAAGCAAATATAGGTAATTTAATGATTTTCTTGAAAACCTAAGCTTTTTTTTTAGATATCTGGTATACTGTTTTTGTTACAAGTTCCCGAAAGGATTTAGCAAGTAATTGTCGTTACTTACTAAAGATGCCTTGTAACCGAAACTATTTAGGGGGAATAACATTATGACAGAAAGACATTTATTTACATCAGAATCCGTTTCAGAAGGACATCCAGATAAGGTAGCTGACCAAGTCAGTGATGCAATTTTAGATGCGATTTTGGAAAAAGATCCGATGGCCCGCGTGGCATGTGAAACATCCGTAACAACTGGTTTAGTCCTAGTATTTGGAGAAATTTCTACAACAGCTTATGTAGATATCCAAAAAATTGTTCGTCAAACTGTGAAAGATATTGGTTATACACGAGCAAAATATGGATTTGATGGAGAGACTGTCGCAGTTCTTGTAGCAATCGATGAGCAATCACCTGATATCGCTCAAGGGGTTGACGCAGCCTTAGAAGTGCGTGATCAAGATGAAAAAGACGATATTGGCGCTGGTGACCAAGGCTTAATGTTTGGTTTTGCCGTTGACGAAACACCAGAATTAATGCCATTACCGATCGCGTTAAGCCATCGTTTGGTTCGCCGTTTAGCAGAATTGCGGAAGGAAAAAGTCTTACCTTACTTACGTCCTGATGCAAAATCTCAAGTAACAGTGGAATATGATGATCAAGGTCAACCACAACGTGTGGATACGATTGTCATCAGTACACAACATGATGATGAAACAACCTTAGAACAAATCGAAAAAGACATTAAAGAACAAGTAATCAATGAGGTGATCCCTCATGAACTTTTAGATGATGAAACAAAATACTTTATCAACCCAACTGGTCGCTTTGTAATCGGTGGCCCTCAAGGAGATGCCGGCTTAACTGGTCGTAAAATTATCGTTGATACTTATGGCGGTTATGCTCGTCATGGCGGCGGTGCTTTTTCTGGAAAAGATGCAACCAAAGTTGACCGCTCTGCTAGTTATGCTGCGCGTTATATCGCGAAAAACATTGTTGCTGCTGGTTTGGCGAAAAAAGTAGAAGTCCAATTAGCTTATGCAATTGGTGTGGCGCAACCAGTGTCTATTTCTATTAATACGTTTGGTACGAGTGAGCTTCCAGAAAGTAAATTAATCGAAGCAGTTCGTAAAAACTTTGATTTACGTCCAGCAGGTATTATTGAAATGCTAGATTTACGTCGCCCAATTTATAAACAAACTGCGGCTTATGGTCATTTTGGTCGAACAGATATTGATTTACCTTGGGAACAAACAGATAAAGTTGAAGCGTTAAAAGCTAGTTTAGCTGAATAATTAAATAAAAAAACAAGAAGTCAGCCAATACTTGGCTGACTTCTTGTTTTTTTACAATAATTTTTTTATGAAAAAGCATTTTTTTAAGACATTTTGTTCTTTTTTGTATAGAATAGCTATGGAGCAATTTAGAAAATTGACAATTGAATAGAAAAGGATGTGAACAAATGGCAAAAGAAACAAATGTTAAGTTAGTCACGGTGAGTGTTTTTGTGGCAACATTTATGACAGCCATTGAAGGGACCATTGTGTCTACTGCGATGCCAACGATTGTCGGCTCGTTACATGGCATGGAAATTATGAACTGGGTATTTTCAATTTATTTATTAACGAATGCGATGTTAACACCGATTTATGGGAAACTTGCGGATAAAATTGGTCGTAAACCTGTCTTCATGATTGGCATTATCATTTTTATTTTGGGCTCCTCGTTGTGTGGCTTTGCTCAAGATATGTTGACCTTAATTATTGCCCGCGCAATTCAAGGTGTGGGGGCAGGCGCAATTTTACCAGTTGCGTTAACGATTATTGCCGATATGTATTCATTGGACAAGCGAGCGAAAATTTTAGGTTTAAACAGTGCCGCCTGGGGAATTGCTAGTATTTTTGGTCCGTTAGCAGGTGGTTTTATTGTAGATACAGTCGGTTGGCATTGGATTTTCTTCATTAATGTTCCTATTGGACTTGTTTTATTGGGCTTGATTAGTATTTTCTTAGTTGAACCAAAGCGGGAACGGACCAAGATGCCAATGGATATTTTGAGCAGCGTTACTTTGATGGCCGTGTTGCTAACGTTATTGCTAGGTTTTCAAATGATTAGCGATAATGGTTTTACACTAGTAACATTTGGTTGTTTGAGTTTAAGTGTGCTCTTTTTTGTAGCGTTTGTGATGATAGAAAAACGCGCGCAAGACCCAGTGATTGATTTGCATTTATTTAATCAACCAACGTTTGTTTTAGTGAATCTTATTGCGGCGCTTATTAGTGGTTTCTTAATGGGGATTGATGTCTACATTCCGATGTGGATGCAAGGTGTCTTAGGAAAAAGTGCAGGAATTGGTGGCTTAGTTTTAGCGCCTATGTCGTTACTTTGGATGGCTGGATCATTTATAGCAAGTAGCTTTATGGAAAAATATGCTATGAAAAAAGTCTTAACGATTGGGTTATCGATTCTATTAGTCGGGGCCATCTTTTTAGTGGTAATGCCAATGGCCGTTCCGTTTTGGCTTTTCTTTGTAGTTTCTTCTGTCTTAGGAGTTGGTTTTGGGATTACTATCACAACGACTACGGTGACCGCACAAAGTACAGTGGAGCCTGAAAAAATGGGGGTTGCAACATCGTTTAATACGTTGGTGCGTACAATTGGGCAGACTGTGATGGTGTCAATTTTTGGTGTGATTTTAAATGCAGGAATGTTTGCAAAATTGGAAGCGAGCGCGTTAAACGTCGATGCAGATGTCATGAATCAATTAGTGAATCCACATACTGCAAATTTAATTCCAGCTGCGTTGTTAAAACCATTACGCGGTATCCTCTATGCAGGTCTGCATAATGTTTACTTAGTCGGTGCGGGCTTAGTTGTTGTTGCTCTTTTGTTAAATATTTTCGCAAAAGCGCAACGAGCGAAGGTTTAGTGGTACACTAATAGAAAGAGTATTGGAGGGAAAAGTAGATGGCCTTTTTACAAGCAAATATTTATTCAAATGTATTGGAAATGGAAGTGAATGTGAACGTAATTTTACCACAAGAAACGGTAAAAAAAGTGGGCACAAGTACCCAAGCAGCATTAACAGATGTTCCTGTGTTGTATTTATTACATGGGATGGGAGGGAATCACAGCGTCTGGGCTCGCAGAACCTCTATTGAGCGGTATGTCGCTGATTTGGGGATTGCTGTCATTATGCCGTCCACGGATTTAGCTTGGTATACGGACACACAATACGATATGAACTATTGGACGTTTATCTCAGAAGAATTACCGAAAATTTGTCATCAACTCTTTCCACAGTTAAGTACAAAACGAGAAAAAACCTTTGCTGCTGGTTTGTCAATGGGTGGTTATGGCGCCTTGAAATTAGGACTAGCGAAACCAGAATCTTTTGCAGCCGTTGCTTCTTTGTCTGGGGCAGTTAGTTTATCATCCACTAGTTTTGGGGAATTATTAAAAGTCCGTAAGCGAAGCTATTGGGAAGGTATTTTTGGCCCGTTAGATCAAATTGAAGGTTCCATTCACGATCCGCTGTATTTATTACAACAATTAGTAGAAAGCCAAACAGAAATGCCCCAATTTTATCTTTGTTGTGGGGAGCAAGATATGTTACTTTCTGCTAATCAACAGATGGCTCAAGCGTTGGAACAGGCACAGGCAAGTTACACTTTTGAAACTGGACCAGGAGAACATGACTGGGTGTTTTGGGATGAATGGATTCAAAAAGCCTTGGCTTGGCTACCAATACCAAAATAGAGAAAGTAGTTTTCGCTATTTATTTTAAAAGTTAACCCTTGGTCCGTCAGTCATTTCGACTGACGGACCAAGGGCTTTTTTTATTTAGATGAAGAGGTGTTGTCTGCTTGCAACCCATCTAAGTAGGTTTTAACAGCTTGAATAAAGGCGGATTTTTGGTGAATGGAGCGCCGAAATTGAATGCTTTCCTCCATGTATGTTAACCCATTGTCGGAGACATATTGTTTCATGTGCAGCACTTGTTCTTTTAAATAGTCATCTCCGTTCAACACTTGCGAAACGAGCTGTTTTTCCTCCGTTGCGTCCATAATCATCCCAAACAAAAGATGTTGTAAAGACGTTACTGCTAAATGAGTCATTTCTGGTGAAAAACCTGCTTCTCTTAAAATGCCCATCATTTGATTCAAATGGCGTAATCGTTGGGGATAGGCAGGAACGGTTTGGATTTCGATGGCTACGGCACAGGGGAATTGTTGATAGAGATCATAATAGTTTTCCATGAAGGCCAGTAAGTCAGAATACCATTCACCACATAATACAGGTTCTTGAAAGTGCTCTTCAATCGCTTCAGCCATACTTTGAAGTAAGGCTTGCTTATTTTTAAAATACCAATAAATTGCGGGCGCCTGTACACCAAGCTGTTTGGCGACTTTACGCATAGAAAGTTGTTCTAAAGTGGGACTTTTTTCTAACAAAGAAAATGCGGCTGCAATAATCGTGTCTTTTGATAATTTCGGTTCCATGATTTTAGCTCCTATTAAACGTTATCTTCGTAAGTTTATCAAAAAGAAGGTACACTTTATGATAGGAAAAACTTGTGAAAAATTAACTTGTTCGCTTGTATTTTACCACTAAAAATGGTAAATTATGAATCGGCCTTATTTTACAGTGTTAAACTGGTGAAGTCAATGAGCAAATTGATTTTTTTGTAATGGGGAAGAATTCGCAGACCAACACTGAAGAAGCAGGGAACTATTTTAAGAAAGTAGGGATAAGATGGACCTTATTATTCAACACGCCAAAAAATACAAAGGCTCGGTAGTTATTGCCTTGTTGGCGGTGATCGTAATGGTTGTCTCAGCACTTTGGCAACCAAAATTGTTACAACAAGTGTTGGAAGCAATTATGAATGACGATAGCGACAAAATGAAAAACTTAGGGATTCAATTAATTGCCATTGCAGGATTAGGACTCGTTGCAGGGGTTATTAATACAATTTTTTCTGCCAAAGTTGCCCAAGGTGTCAGTGCTGACATTCGTGAAGCAACTTTCCGCAAAATCCAAACCTTTTCATTTGGTAATATCGAAAAATTTTCAGCAGGTAACTTAGTTGTTCGTTTAACAAATGACGTTACTCAAATTCAAAATGTCATTATGATTGCGTTGCAGACACTTTTTAGAATTCCTTTTTTATTTATCGGGAGTTTTATTTTAGCGATGCTAACCTTGCCGCAACTATGGTGGGTGATTGTTGCACTTGTCATCGCAGTTATTTTGATTTCTATGCTGTCCTTTTCGCAAATGGGCAAGCATTTCATGATTATTCAAAACTTGATTGATAAGATTAATGGCATCGCAAAAGAAAATTTGTTAGGCATTCGTGTCGTCAAATCATTTGTTCAAGAAAAAAATCAATTGTCACGTTTTACAAAAGTGAGTGAAGAATTAACCACCCATAACTTAATCGTAGGTAGCTTATTTGCTGTGATGATTCCAGCGTTTATGTTGGTGGCGAACTTAGCCGTTGTAGGCTCGATTTTCTTTGTGAGTAACTTAGTCAAGGATGATCCAACTTTAATCGGTGGTGTCGCTTCCTTTATGAACTATTTAATGCAAATCATGATGGCGATTATTATCGGCGGAATGATGATGATGATGACTTCTCGTGCCGCTGTTTCCATTAAGCGGATTAAAGAAGTGATGGAAACAGAACCAGATGTTACCTACAAAAAAGTCCCAGAACAAGAGTTAATTGGTAGTGTTGAGTTTGATCACGTATCTTTCCGTTATCCTGGGGATGAAGAAGATACCTTGAAAGACATCTCTTTCTCTATTCAGCCAGGTGAAATGATTGGGATTGTGGGCGCAACTGGTGCTGGTAAATCTACATTGGCACAATTAATTCCACGTTTGTTTGATCCGACAGAAGGAAAGATTGAAGTTGGTGGTGTCGATTTACGAGAAGTGAACGAACACAGTTTACGAAAAACAGTTTCCTTTGTGTTGCAAAAAGCAATCCTGTTCTCTGGAACGATTGCACAAAATCTACGCCATGGTAAACGTGACGCTTCTGAAGCGGACATGGAACGGGCTTCAGGCATCGCCCAAGCCAAGGAATTTATTGAAAAATTAGCAGAAGGTTATGATGCACCCGTCGAAGAACGGAGTAATAACTTCTCTGGTGGACAAAAACAGCGGTTATCAATTACAAGAGGTGTGATTGGTGAGCCTAAAATTTTGATTTTAGATGATAGCACCAGCGCGTTGGATGCTCGTTCGGAGCGGTTAGTCCGAGAAGCGTTGGATAAAGAGTTAAAAGAGACTACCACGATCGTTATTGCCCAAAAAATTTCTTCTGTTGTCCATGCAGATCGTATTTTAGTATTGGATAATGGACGTTTAGTCGGGGAAGGCACGCATGAAGAATTAGCAGCTACGAACCCCGTGTATCAAGAAATTTACGAAACACAAAAAGGAAAGGAGGAAGCTTAATGACTGATTTAATAAAAGCTAGTAAATTTTTCTATCATTATTTAAAACGTTACAAAGTTTCTTTCCTCTTTATTTTCTTAGCAATTTTCGCAGCGACTTATTTACAAGTCAAAGCGCCGCAATTCGTTGGGGAAGCTATTCAGGAATTAGCGAAATATGCGGTTAATGTGATGCAAGGAAAAGACGATAAAAGTGCGTTCGTTTCTGTCATTTGGAAACTACTCATTTTTTATGTCTTAACTAGTGCCGCTAGTTTCATTTATAGTATTCTCTTTACACAAGTCGTGGGGAAATCGACAAACCGCATGCGGATTGGTTTGTTTAACAAACTAGAAAAATTGACGATTCGTTTCTTTGATTCTCATCAAGATGGTGAAATTTTAAGTCGTTTTACTAGTGACTTAGACAACATCCAAAACAGCTTAAACCAAGCGTTGCTACAAGTATTAACCAATATTGCCTTATTGGTTGGTGTCTTAATCATGATGTTCCGTCAAAATGTGGAACTGGCATGGGCTACAATTGCTTCTACGCCGATTGCGATTTTAATTGCGGTCTTTGTGATTAGCAAGGCGCGCAAATATGTCGATTTACAACAAGATGAAGTGGGGAAATTAAATGGCTATATGGATGAAAAAATTAGTGGGCAACGTGTGATTATCACTAATGGCTTACAAGAAGAAACCATTGACGGCTTTTTAGAGCAAAATGAAAAAGTTCGTGCAGCTACGTATAAAGGTCAAGTGTATTCAGGATTACTTTTCCCAATGATGCAAGGAATGTCATTAGTCAATACGGCAATTGTTATTTTCTTTGGTGGTTGGTTAGCAATCAATGGCTCTGTTGATCGTGCCGCTGCGTTAGGTTTAGTCGTTATGTTTGTCCAATATTCTCAACAATATTATCAACCATTAATGCAAATTTCTTCAGGTTATAGCATGATTCAATTAGCTGTTACAGGCGCTCGTCGTTTAAATGAGATGTTTGATGAACCAGATGAAATTCGTCCCGAAAATGGCGAAAAATTAGAAGAGATTAACAAAGCTGTAGCTTTAAATCATGTTGTTTTTGGCTATAATCCAGAAACACCTGTGTTGAAAGATGTTTCTATTCATGTGGATAAAGGTGAAATGGTCGCTTTAGTCGGACCGACAGGCTCAGGAAAAACAACGATTATGAATTTAATGAATCGCTTTTATGATGTGAATGAAGGCGCCGTGACGTTTGATGGTGTGGACATTCGTGAAATGGATTTAGATAGCTTGCGTTCACATGTAGGCATTGTTTTGCAAGAGTCCGTTCTATTTTCAGGAACAATTCGTGAGAATATTGCTTTTGGTAAGCCAGAGGCCACGGATGAAGAAATTGTTCAAGCAGCGAAACAAGCGAATATCCATGAATTTATTGTAAATCTTGAGCAAGGCTACGATACTGAGATTACGGAAGAGAATAATCTTTTCAGTACGGGACAAAAGCAATTAGTAAGTATTGCACGAACGATTATTACCAATCCAGAATTATTAATTTTGGATGAAGCAACAAGTAATGTTGATACAGTAACAGAAGCCAAAATCCAAAAAGCGATGGACGAAGCAATTAAAGGGCGCACCAGTTTTGTGATTGCCCATCGTTTGAAAACGATTCTAAATGCGGATCGGATTATTGTTTTACGAGACGGTGAAGTCATTGAAGAAGGTAACCACCATGAACTAGTTGAACAAGATGGATTTTATGCGGAACTTTATAAAAATCAATTTGTTTTTGAATAAGTTGAAAGAGGTCGGAACAGAAGTGTTTAACTCCGAGAAATAAGAAGGAATTTCCGAAAATTGTTCTATAATTTTTGGAGAATTTCGGCTTATTTCCGAAGGAGTTGCTTCTGTTCCCGCCGTTTATCAATTTTTAAGCCTGGAACAAAAATTCAAAGTGATTTTTGTCCCAGGCTATTTTTTCTATGCTAAATAGAAAAAGGAGATATATCAATGGGGAAAATGAGGAATGTACGACAATTACGGCGCACGTTTTTGGTGCTAAATACTTTATTTGTACTGAGTGTATTCAGAGAGAATCAATGGACAAAATCGGCACTACTTTTTTGGTTTTTGGCTAATAGTTTTTTATATGGACTGCAGTGGTTGATTTATCTTGGGGGCGAAAAAGGCTGGCTGACACATCTGCAGCGGTGGTATTATTGCGCGGTTCTTCTCCAAATAGCAGGCACATTGATTGTATATTTTTCGTTTTTTGTATAAAGGTCTCTCGTTTCTTGCCGGAGAATATGCTAAAATAAAAAGCAGCAGGGGGCGAGAAAACCATGGAAAAGCCAAATAAACGCAAAGCTGATTTAGAACGTACACGGCAAATTATTTTGTCTGTCGCTTCTGAATTATTCATGACAAAGGGGTTTAAAAATACCTCCACTCGTGAAATTGCTTTAAAAGCGAACATTACCCAACCGAATCTCTATCACCATTTTAAAAATAAAAAAGAACTGTATTTAGCTGTGATTGAAGAATTAACGTCCCGTGTTCAGGAAGAATTAGTCCCAATTGTTTCTGGAAATGCATCAGTAGAAGAAAAACTTTATCAATTAATCAAAGTTTTGTTAGATGAACATCCGACCAATCTTTTCTTAATGTTGAACGACATGTTTCAAGAAATGGGCCCTGATTACAATCGTACGCTGTATCAAATTTTCAAAAAAACCTATATCAATAATATTGCGGCTATTTTTGAAAGTGAACCTGAAACTAATTGCTTACAAGAGGGCATCAGTGTAGATGATGCAACTCGGTTTATTTTATATAACGTTAGTGCATTATTAAGTATTGAAAAAACGTACCAGCGGAAAACAGTGGATGACGATGTCAAAAAATTCATTCAATTTATGCTACATGGCGTTCTGAAAAGTCACAAATAAAAAATAGAGAAGCCTTGTTGAAAAACAGACTTCTCTATTTTTTTGTAAAATTCACTTATCAATCGATAAATAATTGTTGATTTATCGATTGATAAGTGATATAGTTTATTTCGAAAAGAAGAAAGAGGTGAACCATTCATGTTTTTAGGATTTAATGAAATGAAGTATTCAAAAGGACGGTACGTCCTTGTAGTCTTAGTAATGGTCTTGATTGCTTGGTTAATTTTTATTTTGTCAGGTTTAGCGAACGGTTTAGCTCAAGGAAATCGTTTAGCCGTAGATCAATGGCAAGCGAATCAAGTGGTTTTATCAAAAGAGGCCAATAGTAATTTAAATGTATCAGTGTTAGATGAAAACGTGAAAGAAACGATTTCAGGAGGCAAAATTGCACCGATTGGTCAACAGTCGTTAGCTATCCGCCCAGCAGATGACAAAAAGGCTGAATTAACGAATGTTAGCTTATTTGGGATTGAAAAAGAAAGTTTTTTAATGCCAAAAGTGATTGAAGGAAACGCATTTACTGATAAAAATCAAGTGATTGCTTCAGAAACATTGAAAAATCAAGGATTTAAAATTGGCGACAAATTAACTGCAGGGAAATATGATGAGCAATTAGAAATTGTCGGCTTTATTTCTAAAAGTAGCTATAACATTGTGCCAGTTATTTACACTTCTCTGGATACTTGGCGGTCAATTAAATATGGTGACAATCCAGCAATGGCCAAAATGGTTAATGGTTTCATTGTTCGCAGCAAGGACAACGCGGAAGTTAAAACGACTAATAAAGACAGCCAAGTTCTTTCAATTTCAGATTTTATTGAAAAACTGCCAGGATACAGCGCTCAAAACTTGACCTTGGATGGCATGATTTATTTCTTGATTGTGATTGCAGCGTTCATTATCGGTATTTTTATCTTTGTGATGACTTTACAGAAAACAGCAATGTTCGGTGTCTTAAAAGTTCAAGGGGTGCCAACTAGTTTCTTAGCAAAGGCAGTCATGCTACAAACCGCTTTATTGGCTGTTCTAGGAGTGGCGATTGGTCTTGCTTTAACGGGAATTACCGTGCTTTTTTTACCAGAAGCGATGCCTTATGCAACTAATGGACCACGCATGATTTTGTTTAGTGTACTATTGATTTTATCTGCATTAATTGGCGGGGCATTTTCAATTCGAACGATTGCTAAAATTGATCCGTTAATCGCGATTGGAGGTTAGAGACATGGCAAATGTTTTAGAAATGAAAAATATTTATAAAAAATATGGTGAAAAACATACAGAAGTGATCGCGTTAAAAGAATTATCTTTTGCGGTTCAACCAGGTGAATTTGTCGCAGTAATTGGTCCTTCTGGTTCTGGTAAAAGTACCTTTTTAACGATTGCAGCTGGTTTACAGGCACCGACAAGTGGTGAAGTCATTGTTGGCGGGCAATCACTAAATAAGTTAACGAAAAAACAACGTTTGGCGCAACGTTTTCAAAAAATCGGCTTTATTTTACAAAACTCTAATTTGGTGCCATTTTTAACAGTGGAAGATCAATTTCACTTAATTGAAAAAGTTGATAAGTCACGTAAAAATAGTGAATTAAAAGAGCAATTGTTAGAGACGTTGGGTTTAAAAGAATTACGAAATAGTTATCCTCGTGATCTCTCTGGTGGGGAAAGACAACGGGTAGCCATAGCGTGTGCATTGTATCATGAGCCAGACGTAATTTTGGCAGATGAACCAACGGCTAGTTTAGATACAGAAAAGGCGTTTGATGTTGTCCAATTACTAGCGAAAGAGGCCAAAGAGAAAGATAAAGGGATTATCATGGTGACACATGATGAGCGTTTGTTGAAATACTGTGATCGAGTGGTTCGTATTCGTGATGGTGAATTGACAGAGTAACAAAACAAATAAAAGAGAACATGATCGGATTGCTGGAGCAATCCGATCATGTTCTCTTATTTCTTTTCAATACAGAAAAGAACAGGTGGCTGATTTTTTTGATTGATAAACTCATAACGTAAGACACTGTAAACATCTTGTGGTAAGGCTTGCGTGTAATTCGTTACCAAATCAAGTTCCTCTGAACCACCTTCGTGGCCATAATAAACGACTAAAATAATGCGACTTCCTTTTACCAAATGAGGCAGTAACCCATCTAACGCCTGTTTAGTCGTAGTGGGTTTTGTAATAATTTCCTTATTACTTTTAGGTAAATAGCCTAAGTTAAAAATAGCGGCAGTGATTTCTGTTTCTTCATCTAGGACAGCATGAAGATGTTCATGTCCTAATGGAAATAACGTAGTTTGTGGGAGTAAATTAAGTTCTGTTAACTTTTGTTCTGTATTGATCAACGCTTCTTTTTGGATATCAAAGGCGAAAACTTCACCAGAAGGGCCAACCAGCTCTGCTAAGAATGCTGTATCATGACCATTTCCCATTGTTGCATCAATGACGAAGTCGCCAGGTTCCACCACTTCTTTTAAAAGTTGGTGACTAAAATGTAGGGCTGTTTGTAGCATTAATTGAAAACTTCCTTTCCTGAAATGACAGTATATTTTCCTTGATAACTGTTGCGGCGTTTCATTTCCGCATCAATCGCATTGAGGACTTCCCATTTTTTCAAGCTCCACATCGGTCCGATAATTGTTTCAAAGGGGGCATCGCCTGTTAAGCGATGAATAACAATTTCGGGTGGAATCATTTCTAACTGATCACAAATCACTGAAACATAGGCTTCTTTGCTCATCAATTGTAAGCGTCCTTCATTATAATCTCGCATCATTTTGGTATTTGTCATTAAATGAAGTAAATGCAGTTTAATCCCTTGGATATCTGAATCCTGAATAGTTCGCCGCACATTTTCGCGCATCATGGCAGGTGTTTCACCAGGTAGCCCGTTAATTAAATGTGTACAGACCCGAATCCCGTGTTTCCGTAATTTAGCCACGCCATCTAGATATGTTTGATAATCATGAGCGCGATTAATGGCAGCGCTAGTTTCCTCAAATGTGGTTTGCAAACCCAACTCTACCCATAAATAAAAGCGTTCATTTAATTCGGCTAAATAGTTCACTACCTCATCAGGCAAACAATCAGGACGGGTACCAATGGATAAACCAACGACGCCTTTTTCATTGACTACTTGTTCAAACCGATGACGAATAACGTCAACGGGCGCATGTGTATTGGTGAAATTTTGGAAGTAAACAATGTATTGATCGACAGTTGGCCATTTTTGATGCATCAATTGGATTTCTTTTTGAAATTGAAGCGGCAGGGGATCGCTAGGTGCAACAATCATGTCGCCTGATCCAGAAACACTACAGAACGTACAACCACCTTTGGCAACCGTCCCATCACGATTGGGGCAATCAAAGCCACCATCAATTGGCACTTTAAAAATCTTTTCACCAAACTGTTGACGAAGTGCATAGTTCCAAGTGTGATAGCGTTTATTTGGATCATCTGAATAAGGAAAAATTTGCATAATCAAGACTTCTTTCTAGCGTTGTTTGCTTTGAAATCGCCAAACAAAGCGTTTTTCTAAATAAATAGGGTAACTTAATAACAACCAAGCTAAACCAAGACAAAAACCACCTAAGATATCGCTAGGGAAATGGACACCTAAATAGATTCGACTAACCCCAATCATGAAAATCCCAATACCTAGTAAAATTTGCACACAAAGGCGGACCGTTTTATTTTTAATGAAAATTGGCAGAATCAATAAAATAGTGCCGTAGAACAAAGTACTTCCTACAGCATGTCCGCTAGGAAAACTATACGTATGTTCAGTTACTAAATGCTCCAAAGTAGGACGTTGGCGCATAAAGAATAATTTTAATAAAGAATTACCTACGCCAGCAATTAAGGCAGTATTAATAAAGAGCCATAATGCTTCAGCATAATATTTCCAAAAAATAAATAGAGCAATGACAACAATCGCTAAGATGATAATCGTCAATGAATTGGCAAATTTGGTGTACCAAATAAAAAAGTTATTTAGCTGTGGAAAAGGACGACGAACAAAAGAAGTAATCGTTTGATCAAAGCCTTTGAGCCAGGTTGGATAAAAACGAACAACATAGCCTAAAAACATAAATACTAAAAGAAAACAACTACCTGCAAATTGATAATAAAGTTTGTTTTTCATAAAAAATCCTTTCAAAATTTAATCGCAACAATCCGTATTATACCATCAAAAGGGTAAAAAATTAAAAGATAATTTCATTGCCTGATTAGAGGGGATACAGATATTAAAAAAGTTCTGGCAGCACAATCTCTCATTGTGGTGCTAGAACTTTTTTTAATGGCGCATGTTTATTGATTATCGTCGTCAGGAGTATCAACGGTAATATCGCCGAATTCGCTAGAAAGGTTAAACTCTGTATCTGAACGACCATTCTTATAAGATGTTCGCTCTTTGTTTAAAAGTTGAACATCGCCTAATTTTGATTCACCTTTGATTGAAATGTTACGCAAAATTTCTCCAGAATTTACATAAATATCTCCATGGACAAGAGCGACAGTTAATTTTTTAGGCACAGCAGGCATGTCTAAAGAAAAATCACCATTTTCACTTGAAAAGTTAGCTTCTCCTTTGAAATCATAGACGCTAATATCGCCATCTGTCGTTGTTGCTTGGATGTTTCCACGAGCATTTTGCACTCGAATATCACCAGAAGTAGTCGTATTTTTGATTTCATCGAAATAGGCTGAATCCAACGTTATATCGCCGTCAGTGGTTTCAACTGTTGCTGTTTTAGCGGAAGTATCTGCTGAAAGGTAGATACCATCTGAAGAGTTAAGCGTCATTTTTTTGGCTTTAACGCCCGATAGACTAACATAAGAATTTGGTAGATTAGTTGTTAATTCGTCTACGTTAAAAGCATTCAATGAAACTTGTGAATGGGTTGAGCCATCAATCACTAACTTTTTCACATTATTAGGAATCTGGACACTCACGTTCGGTGTGAGGTCATTAAAAATGCCAATATTAAAAAATGACAACTCGGGTTGGTTTTGTGTACGAGTGGTATTGATGGTTGCTGTTATTTTATTTTTTTCTTCTTTGACATCTAAGGTGCCTTCAGCTTTTGAATAAAAGGCATTATTCGGTGATCGTAATCCCATGTTGTTACTATCAGTTTTATAAATGGTATAAGGGCCTTTGCCTTTTAAGGATAAGTGGAGTTCTTCGCCTGCTTGTTTATTTTTTAGTGTATAACTTTCTTTTAGCGGCGTGACTGATTTTTCCGCTTGTTTGTAAAAATAGACGGCGCCAGATCCACCAATTAGCATCGCTAAGACAGCAATGGATAAGAGAATCCCTGTTGTTTTTTTCATTAGATATCACCTCGTAAAACAGCAATGTTCCATTGGAAATAACGCTTAAAGACATGTGCTGAAAATTTTAAAATTGGTAGAAACAGTAACCAACCAATGATTGATGCACCAAATAAAAAGAGACTCATAGATAATTGGAAAAAGGAAGCGGCATTTGCTTGGGTAATAACACTATAAATACCATAAATTGGTGAAAATAAAGTTGCAGCTCCGGCAATGCCACAACCGACGTACATTAAGGCAATCCCTAAAATAACCCAAAACATGAAGAAAAAATTTAAACAGAAAATACCAAGCACTTGGAAAAATCGGGTTAGCGGCCGATGCTGTGGTCGTTGATAGTAAGGAGAATCATTATCATAGTAAAATTCAGATTCTTCTTCATAGGGATGATCATAAGCAGGTGTAGCCGCTGGAATTTCTTGCCAGCCATTATTTTCAATTTTTCGTTCCGTCAATTCGATGCCTTGTTCTTTTAAAATTTCTTCTGCGATAACTCGTGGTTTCCCCAATGATTTTGCCACTTGTTCTTCTGTTTCGCCTTCCGCAACACGAGCATCAAATAACGCCTTGTATTTCGCAAGAATAATAGCTTGATCTTTTGGATTTAATGCTTTTAAATAAATTTTCAGCTCAATAATAAAATGTTCTTTATTCATTCCGCTCCCTCTTTCTACACGATTCATTTCTCATCTTAAACTATAATTTCTTTTTGGGCGAATAACAAGAGGAATTAAAAAAATCAGACTAAGGTAAAGAAGCGTCTACAACTAAAGTCGCAGTTTTTTCCGAGTAGTAACAAGAGAGTAAATCTATGTTAAAAAACATTACTTCTTTACAATCTAGTTACAGTAATATGAAATTTTGTTGAAGTGTTTTTAATTCGTCAGAAAAAAAGGTATACTTGTTATAATAACAAAACTAAAAAATTACATTTACATATAAGTTAAAAAAGGAAAGTTGGGGACGTATCAATGAAGAAAGAATCAATGTCACGTATCGAAAGAAGGAAAGCACAACAAAGAAAGAAAACACCAGTACAATGGAAGAAAAGCACTACTTTATTCAGCTCGGCGTTAATTGTTTCATCTGTAGGAACGCCCGTTGCGTTACTACCAGTGACTGCTGAGGCAACAGAAGAGCAGCCAACAAATGCAGAAGTTGCCCAAGCACCTACTACGGAAACTGGCTTAGTAGAGACACCAACAACAGAAACTACGCCAGGAACTACGGAACAACCGACAACGGATTCGGCAACAACGACTGAATCGACAACTGAATCATCAAAAGAAACACCAACAACACCAAGCACTGAGCAACCAACAGTTGATTCAACTACACCTGTGGAATCAGGAACGACTGATTCTTCAGTAGCAGAAATCACGCCAGTAGCTCCTTCAACAACCGAGTCTGAAGCAGCGCCTGCGGTTACACCCGATGATGAAGTAAAAGTACCAGAAGCTAGAGTAGCTTCTGCGCAAACTTTTTCAGCGTTATCACCGACGCAAAGTCCTTCAGAATTTATTGCCGAGTTAGCACGTTGTGCACAACCTATTGCGCAAGCCAATGATTTATATGCATCAGTGATGATGGCTCAAGCAATCGTTGAAAGTGGTTGGGGAGCAAGTACGCTATCTAAGGCACCAAACTATAACTTATTTGGGATTAAAGGCAGCTACAATGGACAATCTGTCTATATGGATACATGGGAATATTTAAACGGCAAATGGTTAGTGAAAAAAGAACCTTTCCGTAAATATCCTTCTTACATGGAATCATTCCAAGATAATGCGCACGTGCTAAAAACAACTTCTTTCCAGGCGGGCGTTTACTATTATGCTGGGGCTTGGAAAAGCAATACAAGCTCGTACCGCGATGCAACTGCTTGGTTAACAGGTCGTTATGCGACAGATCCTAGCTACAATGCTAAATTAAATAATGTCATTACCGCATATAACTTAACTCAATATGATACACCATCTTCTGGTGGGAATACTGGGGGCGGAACAGTTAATCCAGGAACAGGCGGTTCTAACAATCAATCAGGAACGAACACGTACTATACTGTAAAATCAGGAGATACCTTGAATAAAATTGCCGCGCAATATGGTGTGAGCGTTGCTAATTTACGCTCATGGAACGGCATCTCGGGTGATTTAATTTTTGTTGGTCAAAAACTTATCGTGAAAAAAGGTGCTTCAGGTAACACTGGTGGCTCAGGCAGCGGTGGTTCTAACAATAATCAATCAGGAACGAACACGTACTATACTGTAAAATCAGGGGATACCTTGAATAAAATTGCCGCGCAATATGGCGTGAGCGTTGCTAATTTACGCTCATGGAATGGCATCTCTGGCGATTTAATTTTCGTTGGTCAAAAACTCATCGTGAAAAAAGGTGCTTCAGGTAACACTGGTGGCTCAGGCAGCGGTGGTTCTAACAATAATCAATCAGGAACGAATACGTATTACACAATTAAATCAGGCGATACCTTGAACAAAATTGCCGCGCAATATGGTGTGAGCGTTGCTAATTTACGTTCATGGAACGGCATCTCTGGCGATTTAATCTTCGCTGGTCAAAAAATTATTGTGAAAAAAGGTACTTCAGGTAACACCGGCGGCTCAAGCAATGGTGGTTCTAACAATAATCAATCAGGAACGAATACGTACTACACGATTAAATCAGGGGATACCTTGAACAAAATTTCTGCACAATTCGGTGTTAGTGTGGCTAACTTACAAGCCTGGAATAACATCAGCGGTAGTTTGATTTTTGCTGGTCAAAAGATTATCGTGAAAAAAGGCGCTAACTCAGGTTCAACGAATACGAACAAGCCTACGAATAATGGTGGCGGTGCGACAACATCTTACACGATTAAATCAGGCGATACGTTGAATAAAATTTCTGCACAGTTTGGCGTGAGTGTTGCTAATCTACGTTCATGGAACGGGATCAAAGGCGATTTAATTTTTGCTGGTCAAACAATCATCGTGAAAAAAGGCGCTTCTGCAGGTGGCAATGCTTCTTCAACAAATAGTGCATCAGGCAAACGCCATACAGTTAAAAGCGGTGATTCACTTTGGGGCTTATCAATGCAATACGGAATCAGCATCCAAAAAATCAAACAATTAAATGGCTTAAGCGGGGATACAATTTATATTGGTCAAACTTTAAAAGTTGGTTAATTTAAGATTGAAAAAAATAGCTATCTTTGGTAACATGAGTCTTATAATAGAAAAAAACAATGAGAAGGAATAGTAGAAAGAACCATGTGATAGAGAGCGTATGGCTGGTGGAAATACGTACAGAAGCTTTTGAACTCGCCTTTAAGTTACTTTTTTGAACAAACCAAGTAGGAAAAGTCGGTGACGATCGTTAAGACGTTTGAGGTTAAGGTGACGGTGACTGACCGTTTCTTTGACGAATTTAGGTGGTACCACGTTGCATTTGTATGTTCACGTCCTATAGGAATTTTTCCTATAGGACTTTTTTTTATCACTAAGTGGCTAGTTTAAGTCAGAATAGTGAAAATGGCTGCAGGTGGCAAATTTTAAGAATGAAAAATTTTATATTAATTAGGAGGAATAACATGAGCTACAATCACAAAGAGATTGAGAAGAAATGGCAAAAATATTGGGCTAAGAACAATTGTTTCAATACATTGGATGACCCAAATAAAGAAAAATTTTATGCACTAGATATGTTTCCCTATCCATCTGGACAAGGCTTACACGTAGGTCACCCGGAAGGCTATACAGCAACCGATATTCTTTCACGTATGAAACGTGCGCAAGGCTATAATGTGTTGCATCCAATGGGCTGGGATGCGTTTGGTTTGCCAGCAGAGCAATATGCGTTAGATACAGGAAATGACCCAGCTGAATTTACTAAGAAAAATATCGAAACATTCCGTCGCCAAATTAATTCACTAGGATTCAGCTATGATTGGAATCGTGAAATTAATACCACTGATCCTGAATATTACAAATGGACACAATGGATATTTACAAAATTATATGAAAAAGGGTTAGCTTATGAAGCAGAAGTTGCGGTTAACTGGGTACCTGAACTAGGAACTGTTATTTCAAATGAAGAAGTCATTGATGGAAAAAGTGAACGTGGCGGTTATGATGTGGTTCGCCGACCAATGCGTCAATGGATGTTGAAAATTACTGCTTATGCAGATCGCTTATTAGAAGATTTAGAGCTTGTTGATTGGCCAGAAAGTATTAAAGATATGCAACGAAATTGGATTGGACGTTCTGAAGGAGCCAATGTGACCTTTAAAGTCGCTGGCACAGAAGAAAGTTTCACGGTGTTTACGACCCGTCCGGATACCTTGTTTGGTGCAACCTATACTGTTCTAGCTCCTGAACTAGAACTAGTGAAAAAAATTACGACACCTGAACAAACAGCAGCTGTAGAAGCATATATTGAAGAAACCTCAAAAAAATCTGATTTAAATAGAACGGATTTAGCAAAAGAAAAAACAGGTGTTTTCACAGGTGCGTATGCGATAAATCCAGTCAATGGCCAAGAAATTCCAATTTGGATTGGCGATTATGTTTTAGCAAGCTATGGTACAGGCGCAATCATGGCGGTCCCAGCGCATGATGAACGGGATTACGAATTTGCGAAAACATTTGGCATTGATATCCTACCAGTAATCGCAGGTGGCGACATTACAACAGAAGCCTATACAGGGGATGGACCGCATATCAATTCTGATTTCTTAAATGGATTAAACAAAGCAGAAGCCATCGCTAAAATGAATGAGTGGCTAGAAGAAAATCACGTAGGGAAAAAAGAAGTATCTTATCGTTTACGTGACTGGTTATTCTCTCGTCAACGCTACTGGGGTGAACCAATTCCTGTGATCCATTGGGAAGATGGAACAACCACAACGGTTCCTGAATCTGAGTTACCTCTACGTTTACCAGTAACATCGGATATTCGCCCAAGTGGAACTGGGGAATCGCCATTAGCAAACATTGATGAATGGGTCAATGTCGTCGACCCTGAAACTGGCATGAAGGGAAAACGTGAAACGAATACTATGCCACAATGGGCTGGAAGCTCTTGGTATTACTTACGATTCATTGATCCTCATAATAAAAATGAAATTGCTGATTTTGAAAAATTAAAACGTTGGTTACCAGTTGATATCTATATTGGTGGTGCCGAACATGCGGTGCTGCATTTACTTTATGCTCGTTTTTGGCATAAATTCTTATATGATATTGGTGTGGTTCCTACCAAAGAACCTTTCCAAAAATTATACAACCAAGGTATGATTTTAGGAGAAAACAACGAAAAAATGTCTAAATCACGTGGCAATGTTGTAAATCCCGATGATGTGGTGGCTAAATATGGTGCGGATACGTTACGTCTTTATGAAATGTTCATGGGCCCATTAGATGCTTCCATTGCTTGGAATGAAAATGGATTAGAAGGAAGTCGTAAATTCTTAGATCGCGTTTGGCGTCTGATTGTTGATGAAGAAGGCAAAATGCGTGACCGAATTACCACAATTAATGATGGCCGTTTAACGAAAGTTTATCATCAAACGGTTAAAAAAGTGACAGAAGATATGGCAAACTTGCACTTTAATACAGCGATTTCTCAATTAATGGTTTTTGTGAATGAAGCCAATAAAGTGGATGCCTTACCTTATGAATATGTGGAAGGATTTGTCCAATTACTTGCGCCAATCGCGCCACATATTGGTGAAGAACTATGGCAAATTTTAGGTAACGAGGAAAGTTTAACTTATGTCCCTTGGCCAACCTATGATGAAACGGCCTTAGTAGAAGATGAAGTGGAAGTAGTTTTCCAAGTGAACGGAAAATTACGTGGCAAACAAAATGTCGCTCGTGGGTTAAGCAAAGAAGAATTAGAACAAATTGCAATGAACCATGAAGCTGTTAAAGAATTTATTGAAGGAAAAACAGTGCGCAAAGTGATTGCTGTTCCAGATAAATTAGTAAATATTGTTGCAAATTAAGTTTACATGTTTTTATTAAAAAAAGAGCCGGACGTATCAAAACGTCAGGCTCTTTTTAAGGTTGTTTTGTTTTACCTTTTTGATTCATATGTTCTTTACATGTGATTGTTATGACTGAAAGCAAGGCGATGAAGAGAAAAAAGTAACCAAGCGGCGTACAGAAAAAGGCGGGTTCTTTTAAAAGTCCATCGCTAGATAATGTTGATCCAACTAAAATAGAGATCATAAATAATAAAAGACTAATCAAGCCAAGAAATAAGCTAATACGATATTTTTTCAACTTCAGTTCCTCCTTTAATGAACTATCACTAAGATAAATCAAAAAGGTTAACTTTTTTTTAGGCAACTGTTAAAACTTAGATAAGAAATCTATTTTCTAAGTTTGTCGTTGTTGGTAATTGGTTAAGATCATACGTGAAAAGGGACCGACAATCAGCAATTGATAAGGAAGGGCAACAATAAAGTTCAGGCCCCAAGCTTGGAAATACGCACTTAGTGACAACGTCTGGCCTTCCATTAATAAGCCAAATAAAGACATACAAGTCACCATGCTGATAATCATGAGACTCGAAATGGTCAGAATAAGTAATAGCCGTTTTTCTTTATTAAAGGGTAAAGAAAAAGCGATTTTCTTAGCTAAGACACCAACGATGAAAACATCTAAAATAAAAGCAACGATAAATCCAGGAAGCAAACCTTTTGATAAGGCGTACAATGAAAATTCTCCATGCAATAATAAATTATAGGTGCTCATTCCGAAAACCATCAGAAAGCACATTAACGTAGTAAAAAGCATTCCTTCTTTTTTATTAGTAGGCATTTTTTTCTCCTTTCATTTATTGAGAGTAATGATTGTTCTAGGCAGAAAAGGACAAATTCTCTCGACTTTTACTAGTGTAGCAAAAATAAAAGTTCTTCATAAGTTAGAATTTGCTAAGAATTTGATTCAAATAAAAAGGTGTACTAAGTCAGCAGTACACCTTTTTATTCGTTATTTAGTTTATTTTTGTGTTATTTGTAACGTCCTCTCCAAACCATTTTTGAGAAATTTTACTAAGGGTGCCATCTTTTCGTAACGTTTCAAAGGCAGTATTGATTTTTTGGACTAATTGATTGTCTGATTTGCGGACGCCCACAGCAAAATCTTCATTGTCATAGCCTACATGAGAAATAGTATAGTTTTTTAAATTATCTTCGTGGGAAAGATAGTAGTTGGCGTAAACGCGATCGATTAGGAGTCCGTCAATTCGACCAGATTTTAAATCTAAGAAAGCTTCATTAAAGCCGTCATATAAAATAGGTGTTTGGTCTTTAACAAATTTTTTCAAAACGTCAGGCTGACTTTCGAAGCCATCATAGCCAGAAGAGCCGTTTTGAACCCCTAAAATTTTGCCTTGCATGTCGCTCGCTGTTGCAATGTTTTTTTCTTTTAAAGAAACAAGTACTTGGTCGTTCGTCATGTAAGGTTGTGTGAATTGAACTTTTTCGGCCCGCTCGCTCGTTTTAGTGTAGCCGTTCCAAATAAGATCAATGGTTTGATTTTGTAATTCTGTTTCTTTCATAGACCAATCAATCGGTTGGAAGTCAACGGAAATGCCATAAAGTTTAAAAACCGCTTTGGCTAAGTCGACATCAAAGCCGACAATTTTGCCTGATTTATCTTGAAAACCCATGGGCACAAAGGAGTCATCTAAGCCAATAATAATCCGTTTTTCTTCGTTAATCCGTGTCCATTGATCTTCGTTGCTTTTTCTTTTACCACAACCTGCAAATAGGAGTAAACTACAACAGATAACCAGCAAGGCTAAAGAATATTTCTTTTTCATCATAAACTCCTTTCTATTGGACGGGGGCAACCGTCAAAAGATTGTCTGCAATTTTTTCAGCGAAAGCCATATCGTGGGTCACGACAATCTGTGTCATGCCTTGTTTCCGTAAATCTAAAATAACTTCTTCCACTTGTTGGCGTAAAGCTGGATCTAGCGCGCTCGTTGGTTCATCGTACCCAAGAACTTTTGGCTTCATTGCTAAGGCACGAGCAAGTGCAACTCGTTGTTTTTGTCCACCGGAAAGTTGGTACGGATAGAGTTTTTCTTTACCAGCCAAGCCCAATTTTTCCAGTAATTCTAAAGCTTCTTGCTGACTTTTTGCTTTTTCTTCTTTTAGTACTAATGTAGGTGCTAAGGTAATGTTTTCTAAAACTGATAAGTGAGGGAAAAGTTGGAAATCCTGGAAAACGACCCCAACCACTTGATCGGCATTGTCCATTTCAGCAGGATTGAAAGGAACACCATCCAACAAAAGCTCACCAGAATCAATGGTTTCTAAACCAGCCAAACAACGAAGTAAAGTGGTTTTTCCGCCGCCTGAAGGACCAACAATCGTTAAAATTTTACCATCTGGAATTTCTAAATTTAAGTGATCAATAATGGTCCGGTTGTCAAAATGTTTGGTTAAATTTTTAATAGTTAACATGGTAGAGTCCTCCTATTTATAATATTGATAGAATTTTTCAATTTTCTTAGAAGCAACAGTCAAAATTGCCGTAAAGAGTAAATAAATCACTCCCACTAAAGCTAATGGCACTAATGTAACATCGCGGCTCATCGCAATTTTACCAGCACGTAAAAGATCGCCTAAGCCAAGAACATAAATAAGAGAAGTATCCTTGACCAAATTGATAATTTCATTTCCTACGGAAGGCAGCACGATTTTAACAACTTGTGGCAAAATAATCCGCGTGACTGTTTGAAAACGTGTTAAACGTAAAACCTTAGCAGCTTCATATTGACCTTGGGGAATTGCTTGAATCCCCCCGCGGAAAATTTCAGCAAAGTACGCAGCATAATTTAAAATAAATGCGAATAAGGCCGCATCGTAACGTTCAAAGACAATACCAATTAATGGTAAGCCGTAAAAAACAAAAATTAATTGTAACAATAGCGGAGTGCCGCGCATTAACCAAATGTAGAGGTTAATTAAGTAACGTAAAGGTTTAAACGAACTTTGTAAAATAAAGGCAATGATGATCCCCAGTGGAATCGAGCCAAGGAGCGTAAAGAAAAAGACTTTCAGTGTCATGCCAGCTCCGCTAACTAAAGCAGGTAAAATTTCTAAAATATAATCCATCATTTTTTCCTCCAACAATTTTTATTAAAAAAACAAAAAAGCCTCTTGGCTGTGAGCCAAGAGGACGAATCGCATTCGTGGTGCCACCTCAATTTACTTATCTTTCACAAGATAAGCCTTATGTAGTTGCGTTGACAACTACTCTCTGTTAACGATAGAGTCACCGGTTTTTCTTACTAAAGGATTCAGAAAAACATCTTTTAGGTGTGAGTAAAGAAGAATCCATCTTTTTCTTTCAGCCAATGAAAAAGTCTCTGTAAAGGAAGAGCTAAATTACTATGTCCTAAGCCTTGATTGTAAGTATGAAATTGTTCGAACGGAACAGAAAACCTGTTGCTTTTCTAGCTTATCCCATTAAGCATATAGAAAAGAGGACAACAGACTTGAGCAGTTGAGGCACTCTCTCAGGTTGAAAAGCGCATCTAAAAAAACAAAAAAGTCCTTTGGCTGAATAGCCAAAGGACGAATAATCAATTATCGTGGTTCCACCTTAGTTTATTCGTGTTTCGCAACACGAACCTTATGAAGTTCATAACTTCGCCTGTTAACGAGTGGTCCCGGACTTTCCTACTAAGGGTTCAAAAAGTCAACTCCCAGATGTGGTTCGCTGTTTCTTTACGTCTTTTTCCACCAACCAAAGACTCTCTTCACTAAAGGAAACAGTTACTCTTCTGTTCTCTGTTTTTCAATACTGTACCACCAGAAAAAATATCTGTCAACTCTTATTCTTAAAAAAATATTTTTCTTTCAAAAAGTAAGTGCTGAAAAAGGACAAATGTATGGAAAATCATGTAAAATGTAGGTAAGTTGTTTGAACAGAAGGAGGAGTTTTGGTATGAAACAGAAAAAGTGGTTAATCGGACTTGTTGCACTGGGCTTGGTTTTAGCAGCATGTGGAAGTGGCGGTTCGAAAACGACCTCAAACGAACCAGCTACACAGAAAATTAACGTCGCATCTGGTGGTGAACTCTCGACATTAGACAGCGCTCATTATACAGATGTCTATAGTTCCGATATGATTGGTCAAGTAGTTGAAGGCTTGTATCGACAAGATAAAAACGGAGATCCTGAGCTAGCTATGGCGAAAGCAGAGCCACAAGTTAGTGAAGACGGGTTAGTCTATACATTCAAGTTACGAGAAGCAAAATGGACAAACGGGGATCCAGTTAAAGCAGGGGATTTTGTAGTTGCGTTTAGAAACGTGGTCGATCCAGCATACGGTTCAAGTAGCAGTAATCAAATGGATATTTTTAAAAATGGGCGTGCGGTGCGGGAAGGACAAGCCACGATGGAAGAATTTGGTGTCAAAGCAATCGATGACCAGACACTAGAACTAACATTGGAAAATCCAATTCCTTATTTAGCCCAAGTCTTGGTTGGGACACCTTTTATGCCTAAAAATGAAGCCTTTGCCAAAGAAAAAGGTACTGCCTATGGGACTTCTGCAGATAATTTTGTTGGCAATGGGCCGTTTGTAATTTCAGGTTGGGATGGCAATTCCGAAACTTGGAAATTGAAGAAGAATGATCATTATTGGGATAAAGAACACGTAAAATTGAATGAAATTGATGTTCAAGTAGTGAAAGAAATTGGCACAGGAGCCAATCTTTTTGATAATGGCGACTTAGATTACACTGTTTTAGCAGATACTTATGCACTTCAGTATAAAGAGTCAAAACAAGCGCATTTTGTACCTAAAGCCATGGTGGGTTATTTAAGCCCCAATCATCGCCGTGAAATTACCGGCAACGAACATGTTCGAAAAGCTTTTTTACAAGCGATTGACAAAGAAACTTTTGCAAAAGAAATTTTAGGAGATGGCTCGACAGCTTTAAATGGTTTTGTACCAGCTAATTTTGCAAAAAATCCAGATACAGGTGAAGATTTCCGCAAAGAAAATGGTGATTTATTGCCATATAATATTAAAGAAGCCCAAGCTAACTGGAACAAAGCGAAAGAAGAGTTGGGCAAAGATAAAATTGAATTGGAACTAATCTCAGCGGACTCAGCGATTGCCAAGAAAACCATTGAATTTGTTCAAGGGCAATTGCAACAAAATTTACCAGGTTTAACAATCAAATTAAAATCATTGCCTTTGCAAAATCGTTTGGATTTACAAACAGCAGGTAATTACGATTTAGCCTTTGGAACATGGACGCCTGATTATGCTGACCCCATTAATTTTTTAGAATTTTATGACTCGAAAAGTGGCTTAAATACTTCTGGTTATAACGATTCGGCGTATGATGCGGGTCTCCAAAAAGTTAGAAAAGATTACGCCAATGAACCTGAAAAACGCTGGAATGAATTACTAAGTTTAGAAAAAACATTAATTGAAAAAGATGCTGGTGTTTTACCCTTATTCCAAGGAGCCATTGGTTACTTGAAATCAGATCGCTTACAAGGCTTGCAAGTATTTTCTTTTGGTCGCACAGTATCCTATCGTTTAGCTTATGTAGAAGAATAAATTGACTTCTGAAAAGTCCTATCTTTTGAAAAAGTCTGCTTTCTGTTTTATCCTTAAAGAAGGAAAATTAACTAAAAAAATCAACTATGAAAGGTAGGTTTTTCAAATGTTTAGCTTTCTATGGGCATTAATTGTCGGAGGAATTATTGGCGCAATTGCTGGCGCAATTTTAGGAAAAGACGTGCCAGGTGGCATTATTGGAAATATTATCGTGGGCTTTTTAGGAAGTTGGGTAGCATCACTCTTGTTGCCTTCTTTAGGACCAGTCATCGGCGGGTTTCCAATTATCTCAGCGTTGCTAGGAGCGATTATCTGTATCGCTATTTACTCTTTTATTGTAAACCGTAAGGCGTAAAATTGTATCAAAATGATATCTTGAAAAGCATCATAAAACTTGTGAAGGTTGATCAAACCATTACTTTTGATGTCTTTTCTCTCATATTTTAAGTCTATGACAAAAATCTCTTTGGATTTTTGTCATAGACTCTTTTTTTAAAAATATTTATTATGAGAATTTCCTGCGTTAGACTGCTTATTTTTCATTTATTATTCATTTTTGATAAAGGAAGTTTTGTTGGATAAAGTGAATAGCTCAAGGCTCAACAAAAATAAAGAAAAAATTAATATGTTAAGTTCAAGGTGAGTGAAATTCTGCTCTCATAATACGCCGTTTTATTCATTAAACGATAGTTGAAAAAAATAAGTGCCCTTGTTATTCTTTGAATTAAACTAATGGGGGCGAAAAGCATGGAATCGTTAAAAAGTAATCTTTTTTTGACCAGAGAAGCATATTTGGAAGCTTTTGAAACAATCATGACACCTTTAAAAACGGCTATTTTAACATCAGAAAAACCTGGCGTGAATTTTGGGTCCAGTGGTGCTGTCTATGATCAGCAACATGCTGAAATGGAAGCGCTCATTCGACCATTATGGGGAATTGGACCGTATTGGGTTACTTGTAAAGATGATGTTTTAAGAGATGCTTATGTGGAAAAATTAATCGCAGGAACTGATCCGTCATCCCCAGATTATTGGGGCGTTATTGTTGATTATGATCAATATATTGTGGAAGCAGCAGCATTATCTTTAACTTTATTGCTTCATAAGACATATTTTTGGTCCTGTTTTTCTGAGAAACAGCAAGAAAATATCATGGTTTGGTTAAATAAAGCACTTGGTTGTAAAATTCCTAAAAATAATTGGACGTTTTTCAAAGTGCTCATTCGTCTGGCACTCGAGGGATGTGGACAAGTGATTAACCAAGCGGAAC
This sequence comes from Enterococcus sp. HMSC078F03, assembly GCF_001811595.1. NCBI lineage: Bacteria > Bacillati > Bacillota > Bacilli > Lactobacillales > Enterococcaceae > Enterococcus > Enterococcus sp. HMSC078F03. Next base: position 44,263 of record NZ_KV805570.1, read on the forward strand.
TAGAGGAAGAATTGGCGTTGATTGAATGCATGTATTTAGGTGATGGTTGGTATATGGATGGTAAAACTACGCAAAGAGATTATTATATTTCGTTTGCTTTTCATTATTATAGTTTGATTTATGTCAAATTTATGCGAGAAAGAGATCCTATTCGTGCGAAACGTTTTACAGAACGAGCCGTTATGTTCGCGCAGGACTATCTGTACTATTTTGATGAGGAGGGCGAAGCGTTACCTTACGGACGTAGTCAAACGTATCGATTTGCTCAAGGAGCATTTTTCGCAGCTTTGATATTTGCAGAAGTAGAGGCTTTACCTTGGGGACAAATAAAAACGCTGTTAGCAAAACATTTACACTGTTGGATGCAACAGGCTATTTTCACTTATGATGGTCGGTTGTCCATTGGCTATCATTACGAAAATTTAGTAATGGCAGAAGGTTATAACGCACCAGGCTCTCCGTATTGGGCTTTTAAAACATTTTTGTTGCTCGCAGTGGATCAAGACCATCCGTTTTGGCGTGCTGAACCGCTGGCGATAAAACGAGAAGAAAAGCGTTTGATAGAAAAGGGAAACATGTTATTAATCCATCCTAAAATGAAAACGCATGTCCTCGGCTATCCTGCAGGACTATGGCTTGAAAATCAAGCACATGCTGCGGCTAAATATAGTAAATTTGTCTATTCTAGCCGCTTTGGTTTTAGCGTTCCCAAAGCTGGTGCGCGTTATGAGGAGGGGGCTTTTGATAACGTATTGGCTGTTTCTCGTGATGGTGAATATTTTCGTGTTAAAGGGAAAGTTCATGATTTTTATTTAACAGAGGAGCAAGTTTATTATAAATGGCTACCTTTTCAAGAAGTAGAAATTGAAACAACCATTTATCCTTTTGGAGAATGGCATGTTAGAGTACATGAAATAGTGACATCGGTTCCATTAAAAGTGCGCGAAGGAGGATTCAGTCTACCGTTACTTGGAAAATTTTCAGAAAAAGAACTTGGTAAAGAGTGGGCTAGAGTCGATTCAGGAGAATTGTGTTCGCAAATAGTTGCAATTGAAGGGTATGACCACGCAGGTATTCTTCAACCTGAACCCAATACATCGTTGTTTTTCCCAAGAACAAGTTTACCTTATTTGCAAAAAGAGCTACCAATAGGAACGCATCGCCTGATTTGTTTGGTAGGTGGTGTGACAAGGGAGGAATAAAAAATGATAAAAATCGAATTGAAAAATAAAGACAATCAGATTATTACTGGCCGAATCGATCACGAGAAGCCAGAAGCGCCATTCGTGGCGGAGGGAGACACGTTAGCGGTATTAGCAATTAAACAGTACCTTTATCAAGTTGGCGATAAAATTGTAGTGACTTATACAGGGGCTACCCCTTATTTGATGGTTCAATTAGATGAAACTTTGGCTCCTTCATTGATTTATCTAAAAGAAAAAGTTTGGGAATATCAAATTCCATTAGAAGAATCTGCTCGAAAAGCTTTTGTTGATACGGCCTTTCATTCAGCAAGGCACCAAATAATGGTTCGACAAGCGCACACGTTTGAAAAAGACAATTATCAAAATCTTTCTATGAATACACATGACCAAAAAGAATATTCAGGAGCCTATCCTCATGCGTATGCAAACGTTGAAACGAGAGACGATGCTGTTTTCTTTGCGAAAAATGCGATTGATTCTAAGTTTGGTAACCTTTCTCATGGCTCGTATCCATTTGCTTCTTGGGGAATTAACCAAAAAAAGGAGGCACAGTTAACGATTGACTTTGGCAGACCTGTAGAAACGGACTGGATCCGCTTGCTATTTCGGGCGGACTACCCACATGATAGCTATTGGGAGGAAGTCACTTTAGCTTTTTCAGATGGTGAGGAACGAGTAGTTGCCACAACGAATACCACCTGTTTTCAAGAAATAAAGTTCCCAATGAAAACAACACAAACTTTGACATTAAAATGCTTACGAAAAGCGCTGGACTCTTCTCCATTTCCAGCGTTGACCCAAATTGAAGTATTCGGTCGGAATAAATAACAAGAGGTCGGGACAGAACCGTTTAGCTCCGAGAA
>NZ_KV805571.1:0-370 GCF_001811595.1 Enterococcus sp. HMSC078F03
TATTGTGTAGATTTTATTATAGTTTAAGGAGTGAATAAATATGAAAAGTGTAGTATGGATTTATACAGTAAATACTGATGGAGTTGTGATTAGAAGTAGTGGTTCTGGTATGATGTGGATTAGCTCAAAAAAATTTCAAGATAAACTAAAAAAAGAATTATTACCAGAATGGAATCTATCCATTATTAGTTATGATATAGCTAAAAATGATATACCTGATGCAGATATTATTATGTACAATGAGATGGATATGGCATATCTTGATGAAAAAATCAAGAATACTGGATTGCCTGTATCATATATAGATTTACAAACAAAAAATGCTGATAGTATAAAGAAAAAATTAGAAAAATTTGCTGAAAATAAAATA
>NZ_KV805572.1:0-73690 GCF_001811595.1 Enterococcus sp. HMSC078F03
ATCCACTCTATAAAAAGTCTAACTTTTTGGGGTCGCTACAATGGCTGTCGTTTTTTTATTTTCATGAATGTATTGAATTCTTAAAAGGAGAGGTTCCTTTTTCACCATAAGGATTTAAGTCGTGCTCATCTAAAGCAGTTAGTAATTCACCTAATGTTGTTGCATTTGGGTCAGTATCGCTATCCCAAGATTCGCCGGTACCTAGTTCAATTTGGCCTGATATAAAGGCTCCTTCTGGCATGACAAGAATAGTGGTTGCTTCTGTGAAATTTTCCTCTTCAAATATGGGTAACCAACATTCTGGAGATTTTTTAGCATCCTCAAGGGCAGCTTTAATGGTCGGATTTTCCTCGTTTACAGAAGGGGAGGTCCTTTCTGTTTCAGTAGTTACAATAGGCTCAGTAGCTTCAGAGATAGTAGCTGTTGTCGTGGTATCTTCTGCTAAAGCAGCTTTAGTTAATAAGCTTGAACTAATGAACAAAGTCCCTAATAGAAGAGGTACTGTCGTCGCTTTAAAAAAAGAGTGTTTTATTTTCATAATTTTGTTTCTCCTTTCTGATTACCAATTGCGGACGATATAATAAGAATTAGGCGCAGGGTTAAAAGAATAGTAGGTAGTTAGATTACCTGGCCCGGTAAAATACATCGAATAGCCAGGGGTCATGATAGTACCAAAACCAGTTCCTGTGTTGTATGTATCCCTGGCGTTGCGGGTTGTTCCTACCAAAGCTGATTCATTATAGGTTTGCCAACGTAGATAAGCACCTGTTCCACTCGCAGGCCTGAAATTGTAACCTGCAAAGCGCCAACCTCTTCCGCTAAAGTAATTGGATCTATATAATCCGTTATTTGGAACAGTGTAAGTTCCAGCCGCGGTAGTTGGAGCAGGTGAGCCTCTGCGAACTAAATCAGCACGATTGATTAAAGGTTTTGCTTCAACCATTTTTTTATATTCATTAGTAGTAATTGCTAAAGGGGAGGTCTCGGTATCAATCACAACGGGTTCTGGAAACAAGTTTGGATCATCAATTTCAAAAATTCCACCAGAGATAGCGGCACCGTCAGGTAAAACAACCACCCGTTCAGAATCGTCAAATTCCTCTGATTCTACAATTTTTCCGGGAATAAAATCAGCAGCATTTGCGTGTTCAGTAAATCCAACAACAACCAACAAAGAAAAGAATAACGATGAAGTGCTTAACAATGTTTTTTCATTTACAAAACTCCTAACTTTAAATAATATACTTGAACTCCAAGTATAATAATTATAGAATTTTAAAATAAAATAATCTAATTATTTTTATGTTATTTCATTTAAATAATTTCAATTGATTTCAATTATATTGATTTTCATGTTGTTAAATATAAATCATGAAATATAGATAGTATTCAATTGGGTTTGTTTTAATTTGAAACGTAGTATTTTTTATTTATATGTTTAAAATAGTTTTTTTAAAATATTTAATTTATATAATTAAAATGATTTTTCTTGAAAGGAATTAAAAAATAAGCATGAAAGTAATCATAATTGATCTCTTTCATGCTTATTGTCAGTTTAAAAGGTCATTCTTTCAATTCGATCGAACGCTTCCTTTAATAAATCTAAATTTTGTGTTGCGGCTAAACGAATGTACTCATCGCCTGTTGTTTCACCAAATGCTTTTCCAGGAATCACTAATACTTGTGTCTCTTTTAAAAGCTTTTCCACAAAAGGAACGGAAGTTAGTCCGGTTTTTTGAATGTTAATGAAGGCGTAAATACTTCCTTTGACTGGATGAAGCGAAAGGAAAGGAATCTTTGCTACTCGTTGTGCCACATACTCTAAACGTGTTTGGAACACTTCAACGATCGGGTCTACAAATTCGTCAAAATGTTGTAACGCATAGATTCCTGCTTGCTGTGACAACGTAGGCGCAGAATACGTAACGCCTTCATTAATTAATTTGGCTACTTCGTTAATATAGTCTGGGGCAATCATATAACCAATACGCCAGCCAGTCATTGCAAAGGCTTTTGAAAAGCTGCCAAAAGTGATAGTATTTTTTGGAGCAAACGTAGCCATGGGAGTAAACGTTTCTTGGAAACAAAAGGCTTCATAAACTTCATCTGAAAGAATGTATAAATTGTGTTCAATCGCTACCTGTGCGATTTCTCTGAAAGTTTCTTCAGAGAAAACAGCGCCTGTCGGGTTATTCGGTGAATTTAGAATAATCGCTTTGGTTTTAGGCGTGATTTTTTCTTTCAAAAGAGCTACATCAATTTGGAAACCATCTTCTTCATAGGTTGGCAAAAAGACCGGAACACCATCTGCTAAAAGGACTTGGTCTTTATAAGGAGAGAAGTAAGGTTCATGAATAATCACTTCATCTCCAGGATTTAGAATCACTTGTAAGGCAAGGTACATTCCGTGCAGAGCGCCAACTGTGGCCCGGACTTGATTCGGTTGAAAGGATAATTGATAATGTGACTGATAAAACTGAATGACCGCCTCAATGAATGCCTCGCTACCATCAGAAGCGGTATATTTTGTATGCCCATTTTTGGCATCGTTAGCTGCTTGTTCGATAATCCGCTCATCGGTAATTAAGTCAGGGTCACCAATCGATAAATCGATTAAATTTGGGGTCTTTTTCGCCAATGTTGCAATATCCATGAGTAAATTTTCAGTAGGTTGTTGGTAACGTGTTGCGATATTCTTGCGATCCATACCAGGTGCTCCTTTTTATAAAACTTTTCTTAGAAAATCTTGTGTTCTTGGGTTTTGTGGCGCATCAAAAATTTCTTCAGGTGTGCCTTCTTCTTGAATAATTCCTGCATCCATAAAAATGACACGGTCCGCAACTTCTTTTGCGAAGCCCATTTCATGGGTAACCACTACCATTGTCATCCCTTCAATAGCTAAATTTTTCATAACGGATAGCACTTCGCCCACCATTTCAGGGTCTAAGGCAGAAGTTGGTTCATCGAACAGCATCACGTCAGGACGCATGGCTAAAGCGCGAGCAATCGCTACCCGTTGTTGTTGCCCACCAGAAAGTTGAGCGGGATAATTTTCTTTTTTATCTGATAAACCAACTTGTTCCAGTAAAGAAAGAGCATGTTCTGTGGCTTCAGCAGCGGCTTCTTTTTTTACTTTAACAGGACTAATCGTTAAGTTTTCCAAGACATTTTTATGCGGGAAAAGATTGAAATTTTGGAATACCATTCCCATTTTTTGACGAAGTTGATCAATGTTGGTATTTTTATCTAATAAATTTTTTCCTTCAAATTCAACGCTGCCACCAGTTGGTGTTTCTAATAAGTTTAAGCAACGTAAAAAAGTACTTTTACCACTACCAGAAGGGCCAATAATTACGACAACTTCACCAGCTTCAATTTCTAAGTCAATTCCTTTAAGTACTTCATTTTTTCCGAATGTTTTCTGTAAGTTTTTAATGTTAATCACTAGTACTCATTCTCCTTTCAGCAACACCTAATAGACGCGAGATAGTAAAGGTTAGGACGAAATAAATCAACGATACAATTAAGTAAGGTAAGAAGGGTTTAAAACTTGCTCCTTGAACGTTGCCAGCTTGGAAAATTAGTTCCGAAACGCCAATGACTGAAACAACGGAAGATTCTTTAATTACTGTAACAAATTCATTGCCTAACGCTGGTAAAATATTTTTAATAGCTTGTGGGAAAATGATGTATCGCATTGCTTGATTTTGATTCATTCCCAAAGAACGAGCAGCTTCCAATTGTCCTTTATTAACTGCCTGAATACCAGCACGAATAATTTCTGCTACATATGCACCACTGTTTAGAGAAAGGGCAATACAACCAGCTGCTACTTTTGATAAGTCTAAACCAAGAACGCCTGTCCCGAAATAGACAATAAAAATTTGAACAAGCAAAGGAGTGCCACGAACATATTCAATATAAGCAATGGCAATGCCACGTAAAATTTTGGAATTGGCTAACTTCATTAAAGCAAGTAATGCCCCTAAAATGGCACCAAACAAAACACCAATGAAAGCTAGGAAAATGGTATAGCCTGCACCGTTAAGATAGAACTTTCCATACTTTTGTAAAAAGCTTTGATCTTTTTGGAACATTAATTGATTGGCTTCTTTTTTATAACCGTCCATTAATTTTTGATCATTAATTTGTTTAATAGAGGCATTTACTTTCTCCGTCAAAACGGGCGCATCTTTAGGAAAAGCAACGGCAGTATCTTTTGAGCCTTTTTCAAAGGTAACATCAGCAAAAGCTAAATCCTCATTTTGAGAAACATAGGCTTCGCCAACCGGTTCTTCCATAACGACTGCATCTAATTTATTATTTTTTAGATTCATAATTAAATCTGGAATTTTTTGAAGAGAAGTAGGGACAGCACCGGTTAATTCGGTTTTAATTAATTCTTCTTGTGTCGTTTGCTTTTGGGCACCTGCACGAACGCCTTCGAAATCTTTAGTGGAATGAAATTTATCTTTGTCTTCTTTCCGAACAATGACTCTTTGTTGAACGTTCATATATGGTTGAGAAAAAGCTACTTCTTTTAATCGTTCAGGCGTTGGCGACATGCCAGAGATGACCATGTCAATCTTGCCAGTTTTTAAGGCCCCTAACAGAGCATCGAAGCCTAGTTCTTCGATTTTTAATTTAACGCCTAAATCGTCGGCAATTTTTTGAGCAATAGAAATATCAAAACCGACAATTTTATCTTCACCATCTACTTTTGCATGAAATTCATAAGGGGCATAGTCTGCGGATAGGCCGACAACTAGTTCTCCCTTTTGGATGATTTTGTCATAGACTGGATCGTTTTCGGCTGCAAAAGTTTCTTTAATAGGTAATAATGAGAGCAACAAGAATAAAATTGGTAAAATCGTCTGTAGCCATTTTTTACATTTGGTCATTTGCGTAAACTCCTTTTTGTATTATTTTTATAAATATTCAAAAAAAGCGAATAAATGTATAAAAATTTATTGTGTTATGATGTGGTTTATCATATCATAGAATATGTAAAAGGAAAAGTAGTAGAGTTGAAAAAATACAACTTTTTCAAAAAAATTTTCAAAAGTCAAAAATGAAGGGGATTTTCAAGATGGAACAATCATTAATTGTGAGAGGGACACCACAAGAGTATCTTTGCGAAATTGGTTCGTGGGAATTATTAGAAGGACAACTATTATGCAGAAATATTCATCGTGTATTCATTTTACACGGGACTGAGTCATGGCAAGCGGCAAAACCGTATTTTCCGACGTTTCAAAAAGTAACAGCTGTTTTTGAAAACTATGGAGGTGTTTGTACAGATCAACGTGTGCAAGAGTTAGAAGCGCAAGTGCTGGACAATCATTTAGAGGCCATCGTCGCTGTCGGTGGAGGAAAAGTGGCCGACTTGGGCAAAGCCTTAGCACACAAAATGGCGTTACCGGTAATTATTTTGCCCACTTTAGCAGCTACTTGTGCACCGTGCACGCCATTGAGTGTAATGTATCGAGAAGATGGAGCAATGGAACGGTATGACGTTTTTCCGCAAGCAAACGCTTTGGTGTTGGTAGAACCAAGAGTGTTATTGCATTCGCCTCGGTCCTTAATGGTGGCAGGTATTGGGGATACATTAGCTAAATGGTACGAAGCAGATGCGATTATTTCGCAGTTAGACGTCCAAGTGTTACCTATTCAAGTTTCTCATTTTGCCGCGGAAAAATGCCGCGATATTTTGTTAAATGAAAGTATCAATGCTTTAAAAGCGATGGAAGAGCAACAATTAAATCAATCGTTTATTGATGTCATCGAAACAAATTTAATTATTGGTGGAATGGTGGGTGGCTTTGGCGATGATTATGGTCGGACAGCGGGTGCCCATTCCATTCATGATGCACTAACTTTGCTGCCAGCTAGCCATCAACAATTGCATGGAAACAAAGTGGCGTATGGTGTGTTTGTTCAATTAGCCATTGAAGAGAAATGGCAAGAAATCGCTGAATTGATTCCTTTCTATCACCAACTAGGTTTGCCTATTTCTTTAAAAGAAATGGACATGGACTTAACTGAAGCCGAGTATCAAGAAGTAGCAGAACGTGCTTGTATAGAAGGCGAAACGATTCATTATATGAAACAAAAAATTACCCCTGAAATTGTGAAAACAGCGATGCAAGATTTAGAAAAATATACAGCGACAAAATAAGTACCAAACAGCAACTAGTTCATTTGAATTATTTGAACTAGTTGCTGTTTTTTAAGGATCCTTTTTTGAAAAAAGAAACCTTGAGAAATCCTTGCAAATTCAATAAAAAAAAAGTATGATGATGGGAGGACAAATTATAGTAGAAAGTAGGGAAATGAATGACGGAACCAGCCATTCGTTATCGTTTAATCAAAAAAGATAAACACACAGGTGCGCGTTTAGGTGAATTAATTACTCCTCACGGCACATTTCCAACACCAATGTTTATGCCGGTAGGTACACTTGCGACAGTTAAAACAATGTCACCAGAAGAATTAAAAGAAATGGGTGCCGGTGTTATTTTAAGTAATACTTACCATTTATGGTTACGCCCAGGTGAAGATTTAGTCGAAGAAGCAGGCGGTTTACACAAATTTATGAACTGGGATCAACCTATTTTAACTGATTCAGGTGGCTTCCAAGTCTTCTCATTAAGTGATATGCGGAAAATCGAAGAAGAAGGTGTGCATTTTAGAAATCATTTAAATGGTTCAAAAATGTTCCTTTCTCCAGAAAAAGCGATCAATATTCAAAATAAATTAGGATCAGATATTATGATGAGCTTTGATGAATGTCCACCATTTGATGAAAGCTATGAGTATGTCAAACGCTCGATCGAACGGACTTCTCGTTGGGCTGAGCGTGGCTTAAAAGCCCATGCGAATCCTGATAGACAGGGATTATTCGGTATTGTTCAAGGTGCGGGATTTGAAGATTTACGTCGTCAAAGTGCTAAAGATTTAGTGAGTATGGATTTTCCTGGCTATTCGATTGGTGGCTTATCTGTTGGTGAGTCTAAGGAAGAAATGAACCGAGTCTTAGACTTTACGACACCGTTAATTCCAGAAAATAAACCACGTTACTTAATGGGTGTGGGTGCCCCTGATTCATTAATTGATGGAGTGATTCGTGGGATTGACATGTTTGATTGTGTGTTACCAACACGTATTGCGCGCAATGGTACTTGTATGACTTCACAAGGCCGCTTGGTTGTTAAAAATGCCCAATATGCAAGAGATTTTCGTCCGCTTGATGAGAAATGTGATTGTTATGTTTGTCGTAATTATACGCGGGCCTATATTCGTCATTTGATTAAATGTGATGAAACATTCGGAATCCGTTTAACATCGTATCATAATTTATACTTCTTGTTAGACTTAATGAAAAATGTCCGTCAAGCAATTATGGACGACAATTTATTAGAATTCCGACAAGCGTTTTTTGAAGAATATGGCTTTAATAAAGCGAATGCAAAAAGTTTCTAAAAATTAGAGGAAAAAACTAGTTCTTCAAGCATTTTTTTGATACAGTTAGTAGTGTGAATAATGCAGAGTGAGGTGAAACAAATGGGTGGCGGATTTACAATGATTTTTACATTAGTCCTTCTAGGAGGAATGATGTTTTTCATGACACGTTCTCAAAAGAAACAACAGCAAGAACGTCAAAAACAACTAAACGCAATGAAAACTGGCGATAGTGTTGTCACAATTGGTGGTTTACATGGTGTTTTAAGTGAAATCAACGAAAAAACAGTTTTAATCGATTGCGAAGGTATTGTCTTAGAATTTGACCGTGCAGCAATTCGAACTGTAACACCTGGAACTGCTGTTACAAATGATTCAGCAGTAACTAGTGTACCAGTCACAGAAGTTGAAGAGACAGTCACAGAAGAAGTAACTGAAGTTCCTGAAACATCAGATCCTTCAAAAGAAAAGAAAGACTAAACGAATCAACTGATTCATTTAATGGTTAAAGAGAGCGGAACAGGCTTTTCAAAGGCGAAACTGTGACCAGTAGTCACGCGAGAAAGCCAATAAGAAGAGATAATTCCTATTCCGCTCGTGTCGTTTATCTTAAAATGTAGGACTAGGAAGGTAGGTCATTTGGACTTACGTCCTAAGTCCTTTTTAACTATTAAGTTTACAAAAAAGGTTCCTTTTTATAATGTTGGAAGATAGTTAAATAGTGAGCAATCTTTCGCTTGGTTGGAAGGAGAAGAGCCCATGACAAAGGAAAAATTAAGTTGGTTACAACAAAAAATGCTCAATAAAAGTATTAAAAAGAAGTGCCAAAATTTTCGTGAACTAGGTTATTCTTCCATCAACGAAGAAGATTTATTGACTTATTTACTCACCTATCGTTGGAAAAAACAAACCCATTTATCTGTCAAAGACTGTCGTAAAGACATTCAGAAGGTTAAGCCAAATGAATTTTTTGACTATCAACAATTATTGGCACAGACATCAAAAAAACCTTTAAGGGACTGGCATGATATTGAAGACTTATTCTAGAAAAAAGAATAGGTCTTTTTTTTGAGATAAAAAAATTATAAATAGTTGTGAAAAATATCACAAAAACTATTTACAAGATCCATTTTATGTTGTATGATGTGAATGTGAAATAGTTAACAAAGTTTTTTTAAAATGAAACTCTTAGGAGGATGAACATGGTTAAAACAGTAAAAAAAGAAAAGACAGAAACAGTTGATGTTTCATCAATGATTGATGAATTAGCAACAAAAGCGAATGTCGCTTTAAAAGCAATGGAAGATTTTACACAAGAACAAGTAGATCACATTGTCCATCAAATGGCAATGGCGGCGTTAGACCAACATATGCCTTTAGCAAAAATGGCTGTCGAAGAAACTGGCCGTGGAATCTATGAAGATAAAGCAATCAAAAATATGTATGCATCTGAATACATTTGGAATAATATTAAACATGATAAAACAGTGGGTGTAATTAACAAAGACGAACAAACCGGTTTAATGGAAATTGCTGAGCCAGTTGGCGTGGTATGTGGGGTCACACCAACAACAAACCCAACGTCAACAACTATTTTTAAATCACTAATTGCCTTAAAAACAAGAAATCCAATTGTTTTTGCTTTCCATCCTAGCGCACAAAAATGTTCGGCAGAAGCGGCACGTATTGTACGGGATGCGGCGATTGCAGCAGGTGCACCAGAAAATTGTATTCAATGGATTGAACAACCATCGATTGATGCAACATCTGCTTTGATGAATCATCCAGGGATTGCCATTGTTTTAGCAACTGGTGGCGCAGGTATGGTAAAATCTGCATACTCAACAGGTAAACCAGCACTAGGCGTTGGTCCTGGGAACGTACCAGCTTATATTGAAAAAACGGCTAAAGTAAAACGTGCTGTTAATGATTTAATTGTTTCAAAATCATTTGATAATGGAATGATTTGTGCTTCTGAGCAAGCGGTCATTGTGGATAAAGAAATTTATGCTTCTGTCAAAGCTGAGTTTGAAGCACACAATGTTTACTTCGTGAAACCGAATGAATTACAAAAACTAGAAGATGCAGTGATGAATGAAGGCAAATACGCAGTAAATCCAGCGATTGTCGGTAACTCTGCAGAAAAAATTGCTGAATTAGCAGGAATTAGCGTACCAAAAGGCACAAAAATTTTAGTCGCTGAATTAGAAGGTGCAGGTCCAGAATATCCATTATCAAGAGAAAAATTATCGCCAGTTTTAGCAATGATGAAATCAAACAATGCAGAGCATGCTTTTGAACTATGTGAAGCGATGTTAAACTTAGGTGGTTTAGGACATACAGCAGTAATTCATACAGAAGATGAAGAGTTACAAGTTGCTTTTGGTTTACGTATGAAAGCTTGTCGTATTTTAGTGAATACTCCATCAGCAGAAGGCGGTATCGGTAACATTTATAACGAAATGATTCCATCCTTAACACTTGGTTGTGGTTCATACGGGAAAAACTCTGTTTCTAAAAACGTATCAGCCATTAACTTAATTAATATTAAAACGGTAGCGAAACGGAGAAATAATATGCAATGGTTTAAATTACCTCCAAAAATTTTCTTTGAAAAAAATTCTTTACAATATCTACAAAAAATGGAAAATGTTGAACGTGTCATGTTAGTTTGTGACCCAGGTATGGTTCAATTTGGCTATGCAGATATCGTACGTAAAGAGCTACAAAAACGTAAAAATGATGTGAAAATCGAAGTATTTTCTGATGTTGAACCAAACCCATCAACAAATACTGTTTATGCAGGTACCAAAATGATGGTTGATTTCCAACCAGATACAGTGATTGCCTTGGGTGGCGGTTCTGCAATGGATGCGGCGAAAGGCATGTGGATGTTCTATGAACACCCAGATACAGAGTTCTTTGGTGCAAAACAAAAATTCTTAGATATCCGCAAACGGACATATAAAATTGCCAAACCAGAAAAAACACAATTTGTTTGTATCCCAACTACTTCAGGAACTGGTTCAGAAGTTACACCATTTGCCGTTATTACTGATAGTGAAACACACGTGAAATATCCGTTAGCAGACTATGCGTTAACACCAGATGTAGCGATTGTTGATCCACAGTTCGTAATGTCTGTGCCAGCTTCAGTCACTGCAGATACAGGTATGGATGTTTTAACACATGCTATTGAATCTTATGTTTCCGTGATGGCTTCAGATTACACACGTGGTTTAAGTTTACAAGCAATCAAGTTAGTTTTCGATCATTTAGAAAATTCAGTGAAACGTCCAGATATGGAATCTCGCGAAAAAATGCATAATGCATCAACCATGGCAGGGATGGCATTTGCCAATGCATTCTTAGGTATTTGTCACTCTATTGCTCATAAAATTGGTGGGGAATATGGCATTCCACATGGTCGTACAAATGCGATTTTATTACCACATATTATTCGTTACAATGCGAAAGATCCATCAAAACACGCAATGTTCCCTAAATATGATTACTTCCGCGCCGATACTGATTATGCAGACATTGCAAAATTCTTAGGCTTAAAAGGAAATACTACCGCAGAATTAGTAGAAGCTTTAGCAACAGCAGTAGCAGACTTAGGTAAATCAGTCGGAATTGACATGAACTTGAAAGCCCAAGGTGTCTCACAAGAAACATTAGACACAACGGTTGATCGTATGGCAGAACTTGCATATGAAGACCAATGTACAACTGCAAATCCGAAAGAACCATTAATTAGTGAACTAAAACAAATTATCTTAGATGCTTATGTAGGATAAAAGAACTCAAATAAAGAGACCAGAACATTAATGTTCTGGTCTCTTTAACGTTTTGCGAAAACAGTGCTGTCGATACCACGGTTATGACACCAATTAACTAAAACTGGATCGAGGATAAGTGCGGTACTCGTCAATTCTTCTGTCGTCTTTTTTCCTAAAAGAGTATAAAGCATTTTCACTTCTTCTTGCCATTGCTGTACAAGGGCTAAGGTATTTTCTAAACCATTTTTACTCATAAGGGAAGCTAAGATAGTCCCAGCAACTCCCATGCTTTTGGCACCTAAAGCGAGTCCTTTGACAATATCAAGAGAGTTACGCACACCGCCAGAGCCGAGAATAGTTAGTTTCTTTTGCCAATTTTGTGATTCCAGAAGAGAGATAACCGTTGATTGCCCCCAATCATCTAAGAAAGAAAGTTCGCGTTTTTTCCGCCGGGCATTTTCAATTTGTGTAAAACTCGTTCCGCCTTGGCCGCTCACATCCGCTGCTTGAACGCCGATAGAGGTGAGTTTTTCTAAGGTTTCTTGGCTCATGCCAAAGCCAACCTCTTTGACAATGACAGGCACTTCAACGGCCTGTACGATAGCTTCAATCTTGGTTAGCCAATTAGTGAAATCACGATCTCCTTCAGGCATGACCAATTCTTGGGGCACATTTACATGGATTTGTAAGGCATTCGCTTGAAATAAATCAAGCGCTCGCTTTGCTTCTTCCACACCCAAACCTGCACCAATATTGGCAAAAATGAGTCCATCTGGGTTTTCTTTTCGCATAATTTGATACGTATCCGCTAAACTAGCATCTTTTAACGCTGCCGAGACAGATCCTGTCGCAACTAAAAGGCCAGTTTCTTTGCCAATAATGCCTAATTGCTGATTAATTTCTTTTGCACGCTGACTACCACCTGTCATTGCATTGACATAAAAAGGTTGGGGAAGCTGAAAAGAAAGAAACGAAGTGGAAATATCCACTTCGTTAACAGCGGATTCAGCAAACGATTGGTGAACAAAACGCACACGATCAAAGTCATTACTTTTTTCTTTGTGGAACGCTTTAGCTAATGATAGATGTTCATCTTTTCGATTCATGCTTCTCCTTACACTCCTTTTGACCATAGGTATAGACGTGAAGTGGCAGTGGGGTAATTCCGTCTTTTTCCCAAGCAGTCATTAATGGTAAAATCCCAGATTTTTGGCGGAAAATTACAATCCCACAATCGCCCCCGCCAGCGCCAGAAGATTTCGCAGCTCCTGTATAAGATTCAGCCAAATCACAAAGATTTTTCAAGGCTTCTGTTTCGATTACCACACCAGTTAGTGAAGATAATTCGGCGAGCAATTGGCGATTTTTAGTAATTTGTTTTTGAATAACAGAAATTTTTCCTGTGTTAAAGCCATTAATCATTGTTTCGACACAAAGCCGACTTTTCATTAAGAACTGCTCATAAGCCGCTTGTTTTTCTTCTTTTGATTGATGGACTCGATCAACTAAGTCAGAAGTGGACGCAGGGCTACCTGTCCAACCAATTAGTAAACGTAGTTGTTTCGGTACTTTTAACGGAAAAATCATTAATTCAGGCCAGTCCATTGCTAACAAATCAGTTAATGTTTCAGTGGCTACTTTTTGGTTGACCCAATCATGATCGAAGGTTGAAAAGGCAATCCAGCCCCCGTAACAGCTGGCAGCGATATCTCCACAGGAACCATTTCCTTGAACGGCTAAGTGAGCTAATGCTGATAATTTGAAAATTTCCTCATTTTCCAAACCTAAATCATAAAAAATATTCAAGGCTTTGACAGTTCCAACGGTTACCGCACCGCTTGAACCAAGACCATATTTTCGTCCATTTGAACTATCTAATTCACTCGTCACTTTTAAATGATAAAATGACAATTCTTTGTTTTGCTCTTGCGCATATTTTTCAGTTAGATGAATCGCCGCTAAAACATAATGAAAAGGATTTTCGCGAATATCTAATACAAGCTCACCATTTCGGCGTGTCCAACGAATAGGTAACGAGCTGTATTGTGCAGATTGAATACTGCCTTCATCTGTTGTTTCTTCGACAGTTACAGTTACGAATTGATCCACAGCAACGATAATGGCAGGGTGGCCAGGTTCAACAACGGCATATTCTCCTGCAATAAATAACTTTCCTGGCGTAGTAACTTCAATCATGCTTATTTATCCATTCCTTTCGTTTCAAACAATTCAATTCCGGGACCAGCAAAAGCTGGGACTAACTGCTCTTTTGAAAAATGTTCACTTAAAAATGTTTTTAATGCTTCTAAGTTTTTCTTTTCGACTAAGACCTTGACATTCGGACCTGCATCCATTGTAAAGTAGCAAGGAATTCCTTTGGCCCGTGCTTGGCGAACTAAAGCCATCGCTTGTAAGCTGCCTGGGGACCAGTAAGTAAATGGCGGGACAGCGCCTAAGGTTGTTCCATGCATCCTTAACCCATTGGCTTCAATGATTTCTCCTAAACGAGGGAAGTCTTTTGTTTTAATTGCTTCATGAACTTGGGATAAATCTTTTTCCACATTGTCCAACCAACCTTGATAAAAGCTAGAAGTTTCTACTGTTCGTTTCATTCCATCACGGCTGGAAACATCTTTTTCGCCATCGTTAATTAAGATAAAGAGCATGGCCAATTCGTTTTCCCAATTATTGGCTGGAATATTTTCAGCAAATGAAGTTTCATCAGAGTGGCCTTTGTTCCATTGAGCAAAACCACCAAAAATGCTGCGACAAGCAGAACCTGAACCACGTCGCGCTAAACGTGATAAGTCTTTTGCTGAAAGATTTAATCCTAAGGCTACGTTACAGGCCCCTGCTAAAGCAGCTAGACCACTCGCTGAAGAAGCCAAACCAGCTGCAGTAGGCACAAAATTTTGACTTTCTACTTTTGCAAACCAAGTACAATCGGCTTGTTGACGAACAAGGTTCAAAAATTCTTTGACTTTTTTTGTTTGTTTTTCGTTTTGCAAGATACCATCTAAAATAAATACATCTTCTGAATAATGGGCATCAAATGTCACAGTTGTTTCTGTGTAAAAGGCATCTAATGTTAATGATAAACTACTATTCATTGGTAAAATGTATTCTTCATTGGCTTTTCCCCAATATTTAATCAGAGCAATATTTGTATGCGCTCGTGCTTTTCCTGAAAGCATTACTTTTTCACCTCTAATGATTGAATCCATGTAGCAACAGCTCCATTTTCTTCTAAAGTCTGTGCAATGGTTTGTGCGGTCTTTTTATTATCTGTTAAGGCAATCATACAGCCACCGCGACCGCCGCCGGTTAATTTTGCTCCTAGAGCGCCATGTTCTAAAGAGAGAGCCACTAGTCGATCCAGCATATCGTTGCTGACGGATAATTGCTGGAGTTGCTCTTGCGCTAACGTCATTAGCTGACCTAATTTTTGTTTATCATCTTGTAAAATCGCTTGCTTTGCTTCTTTAGTAAAAGAACCTAATTGTTTCATTGTTTCAGCGATTGCGGTGGGATTATTTTGAGCTAGCTGCGCAATGTCTTTCACGGCTTCACGTGTTTGACCTTTAATTCCCGTATCAGCTACTACTAAGTAGGCATTAGATAAATTCATCGAGAAATGTGTGGGCGGAAATCCTCTAGTAAAAAATAATGGATCAGCGCCGCTTGTTGCTGCGGCATCGATACCACTAGGATTGCCATGAGCAATTTTCTCACTTAAAGAAACAAGCTCAAACAATTCTTGATATGTATAAGCGTAATCAAAATAATCAAAAAGGCTTCGAACGATGGCCACAGCGGTTGCTGCGCTTGAACCCATTCCTCGTTCAGCGGGAATCGTACTTGTTAAGGTCAAAGTGCCTTTAACTGTATCTTCCTTTAAAAAATGTAAGGTTTGCTGAACAACTTCCTTGATATTTGCTAGCTCTTGGGGCACGTCTTCAAGCAATCCTGTAAAATATGCACAATCAATCTGCATAGTTTTTGCCGGGGTAAAGACGGCTGTGATTTCTGTCGCTTGAAAAGGAAAGGCGATTGCTGGTTCGCCGTAAACAACGGCGTGTTCTCCCATTAAAATGATTTTTCCCGTCGCTTGACCGAGGCCTTGTTTTTTTATATTCATTCACTGACATTCCTTTTGAGTAGAATCGAGTATAGGACAAAAGACGTTCTTGGATTAGAAGAACGTTTGTCATAATCTCTTCATGATTTATAGGAAATGATTCCAAAAGTTTCTCTTGTTCCAAAAAAAGAGATTGCTTAACCTAAGATAGTTTACCTAAAAATAAGGCACAAGTAAAATGGTTCCGTTGGTTTTTCCAAAAAATTAATAACAATTTAATAAGAAAGAACCGACAGAACCAGTTATTCGGCTATTTTTTTAAAATTTTCTTAGGTAATCACCAAACCAAGGGCACTTGCTAAATAAATGGCTTGTTCAGGGGTGACTTTAAGACCTGATAAATAGTTTGGCGAGAAAGTCAAGCGTTCAAAGGTGTTTTGGGAAAAATCCAATCCTTTTAAAGAAGTATTTAGCCAATTACTTTCGGTTAAATCGCAAGCTTCTAGAAGGAGTTTCTTCCAGGTGACCTCGAAAAATTCACTTTCGACTAAACGAGTCTGATTAAAGTGAACAAGATTAAAATTTGCAAAACGAAAAGAAGCATAATCGGCTTTGCAATCCTCAAACAGACAATCTTTTAAATAGCTATCTGCAAAATTCGTTCCTGTCAAATTGCAACGAAGGAAAGTCACTCGATGAAAACTGCCAGACAGCCATTCGACGTTAGAAAAATCGCAAGCTTCAAAACGAACATTACTACAATCAAAAGAAGCAAACTGGCCATTTGCTAATGAAAGATGATCGAAAACAGCATCCCGAAAGACTAAGTTACGAACTTCTTGATTCGGTAAATCAATCTGCTGATACAAATGACTTTCTAAGATTGCCTCATCTTCTAATTGACAGTTCGTTAATAGAGGAAGTTGTTCTGGTAGATTTGGTGGCAAGGGATAAGTTATTTTCATAAAACGCCTCTTTCTTCTTGTTGATTTTCAAAGGTTTCATCAATTGAGTAGGCCCGATTATAGAAACGTAGCGCAGTTGTGAAAACATAAGCGCCGGCAAAACCAAGTAAACTACCTAACACAATCCCGACTAATCGATAGTTTAAAAGATTACTAATGACTTGCTGTCGTGCAAGATTTGATAATAATAAGGACATCGGGGTAATAAAAAAGCTGGCAATCGCATAGTTTCTGTTAATGAATCCTTCAAAAGCTGCATATAGAATACTAATGATACCGATTGTTTGTAAAGGTGTAAAGGGAATCATTAATAAAATTGCAGAAAGCAACAAACCAAGACTCGTACCTAGAATCCGTTGAACATTTCGCTGCATCACAGAATGTAAATTTTCCCCTTGTAAAATGGCTGCGCAAGTAAACGTCATCCAATAAGCGTTGACTAAATGAAGCGATTGACTTAAATAAGCCGCTAAAAATAAAATGGCCGCATAATGCAAAGCATCTAATAAAGAAGCGGGATCAATATAAAGTCGTTCTTGAAGAGACATCCGTTTTTGAAAAACGTAGGGGCGCTTGTCGATGAAATGAAGCACAATGCCCATGATAATGCCGGTCACTACTCCTAAAAGAACAAAACTGGCCATGATGGGAATCTTATGTAAAGGAAAATTGTTGCTTGTTCCCATTGCGGTTGACATGATAACTAACAAAGCACCAGGCTTCTCAATGCCATACAATCTAAAAAGTAAGCGTGCAAAAAAAGCGACGATGGCAATTGTAATAGGAATCAACCAAGGTACATGGTGACTTAGCATTCCTAAGCTGTTGCCCAGAACAATAAAAAAGCCAACAATATTCAGTCTGCGCAATAATTGAGGCAAAGGAAGCGGCTGATAATAAATAAACGTATAAATGCCCATCGAGCCAAAGGTCCCAATGAGTAAATTATTGGAAAAATAACCAATTAATAATGGAATTGCCATACAAATTGCGACACCAACTAACCGAAATAATTCGTCATTTGCTTTATCAATAGCAAACAAATCCTTTAAAAACGTAGAATTTTTCATATTTTGTCACTCCTTTACTTCCTAATTTACCATAATGTTTAGAAAACTGACAAAAGAATTGCAATAAAAGACAGGAAGAAAAAGAGTGGTTTCTGATAGGAAGAGAAGAAAAATTAAAAAAAGTTAACATTTTGACTTGCAATTTTAATATGAAAAATGTAAGATATATTCCATAGCAATAAATAATTATTAAATTCTGATTTTTCAGAAAATACAGATTGTATTATTTTAGGAGGCAACACTATGAAATTGAAAAAGTCATTAACATTCGGTGTGATTACATTATTTAGCGTAACAACTTTAGCGGCTTGTGGAGGCGGCGGAACGTCAGATAGCTCAAGCGCGTCTGGTGGCGGTAAGGCAAGTGGCGAACAAGTTTTACGTGTCACAGAACAACAAGAAATGCCAACAGCTGATTTATCACTAGCAACAGACAGAATTAGTTTTATTGCATTAAATAATGTATATGAAGGAATTTATCGTTTAGACAAAGATAACAAAGTCCAACCTGCAGGTGCAGCGGAAAAAGCAGAAGTTTCTGAAGATGGACTAACATACAAAATTAAATTAAATAAAGATGCAAAATGGTCAGACGGTAAACCAGTGACTGCTAATGACTATGTTTACGGATGGCAACGAACAGTTGATCCAGCGACAGCTTCTGAATATGCTTATCTGTATGCCTCTGTAAAAAATGGTGATGCCATTGCTAAAGGGGAAAAAGATAAATCAGAATTAGGAATTAAAGCAGTCAGTGATACAGAATTAGAAATCACTTTAGAAAAAGCAACACCATACTTTGATTACTTATTAGCTTTCCCATCATTCTTCCCGCAACGTCAAGATATTGTGGAAAAATATGGTAAAAATTATGCATCAAACAGCGAAAGTGCTGTCTACAATGGTCCATTCGTCTTAGACGGCTTTGATGGTCCTGGTACAGATACAAAATGGTCATTCAAGAAAAACGATCAATATTGGGATAAAGACACAGTGAAACTGGACTCAGTAGATGTGAATGTCGTGAAAGAATCACCAACCGCGTTGAACTTGTTCCAAGATGGTCAAACAGACGATGTCGTTCTTTCTGGTGAATTAGCCCAACAAATGGCCAATGACCCAGCTTTTGTTAGTCAAAAAGAAGCATCAACACAATATATGGAACTAAATCAACGTGATGAAAAATCACCATTTAGAAATGCGAACTTACGTAAAGCAATTTCTTACTCAATCGACCGTAAAGCGTTAGTTGAATCAATCTTAGGGGATGGTTCTATCGAGCCAAACGGTTTAGTACCAGCAGATATGGCAAAAGACCCAAGTGGCGGCAAAGACTTTGCTAAAGAAGCAGGTAGTCAAATTGAATATGATACGAAAAAAGCTAAAGAATACTGGGAAAAAGCGAAAAAAGAATTGGGGATTTCAACCTTAACAATGGATATTCTTTCTTCAGATGCAGATTCTTCTAAGAAAACAGTTGAATTTGTTCAAGGGTCAATTCAAGATGCTTTAGATGGTGTGAAGGTAACGGTTAGTCCGGTTCCATTCTCTGTTCGTTTAGATCGTTCAAACAAAGGCGACTTTGATGCAGTAATCGGTGGTTGGAGTGCTGACTATGCTGATCCAAGTAGTTTCTTAGACTTATTTGCTTCAGATAACTCATATAACCGTGGACGTTATAACAATCCAGAGTTTGACAAGTTCGTGAAAGCTGCAAGTAGTGCAGATGCGACAGATCCTGAAAAACGTTGGGATGATATGTTAAATGCAGAGAAAACGATTATGGGAGACATGGGTGTGGTACCATTATTCCAAAAATCAGAAGCGCATTTACGTGCTGAAAAAGTCAAAGATGTCGCAGTTCATCCTGCTGGCGCAACGTATGACTACAAATGGGCATACATTTCAGAATAACCTGACAAAAGATCGATAGCAAACAAAAAAGGACCTTTGCCATGGAATAAAAGGCAACGGTCCTCTTGCTATCTTGTCTTAGACCAAGTAAAATAGTAGAAAGCCTAAAGACAGAATCAGTAAGATTCCCCCAGTTTTTAGCCAGAAAGAGCGATGTGCATCGCCAATGACTGAAAGCGGGATAAACTCTTTCGGTTCATTTTTCTTTTTAAAACGAAACGCGTTTTTCATTGAGCGCTGAAAGTTATCGAAAAAGCCAGAGGACATAATCCATAAAGCAATGCCGATAATTAAAAAGAAAAGCGAAACGATAAAGAAGGTATCTGATAATGAGGAGGTAGTGATAGGTTCTTTACTTATTAATAAGTAAAGAAAAATGCCGATACTGGAAATAACGGCTGTAATAATTGGCCATTTAAAAGTTTTCATGTGTTCACCCTATCTATTATTGTGGTCTATCTAGTCATTACTTTAACGAAAATAACTGAGGAAGTCAAAAAAATCTCGGAGGTGTCATTATTGAATAGTTTTGGAAAATATTTTCTTAAACGGATCTTTTTCATGATTATCACTTTGTGGTTAATCGCAACGATTACGTTTTTCTTAATGCAATTATTACCAGGTACGCCTTATACCAACCAAGAAAAACTTAGTCCAGAAACAATCGCTATGTTGAATAAACAATCTGGCTTAGATAAACCAGTGATTGTTCAATACGGAATTTACTTAAAGAACCTGGTAACGGGAGACTTTGGTATTTCATTCCAATTTAAAAACCAACCTGTTGCTAAGTTATTAGCTGGTCGAATTGGGCCGTCCCTTCAACTGGGAGGACAAGCGATTATCTTTGGTACGTTAGTCGGTATTTTATTGGGGATTATCGCAGCGATGCGTCAAAATACTTGGGTAGATACGTTGGCAACATTGTTAGCCATTTTAGGTCGTTCTATTCCAAACTTTGTTTTCGCGGTATTATTACAATACATTTTTGCAATGAAATTAAGAATCTTACCAATTGCTATGTGGAATGGTTTTGCCTACACAATTTTACCAACTATTGCCTTGGCAATGAGTCCAATGGCCGATTCGGCTAGGTTTATTCGAACCGAGATGGTAGAGGTCTTGCATAGTGATTATGTCGAATTAGCCAAAGCAAAAGGCTTGAGTCGCTGGCAAGTTGCATTCCGCCACGGGTTAAGAAACAGTTTAATTCCATTGATTACCTTATTAGGACCTTTAGCCGTTGGTTTAATGACAGGTTCTTTAGTAGTAGAAAATATTTTTGCCATCCCTGGAATTGGGGAACAGTTTGTAAAATCAATTATGACAAACGACTATCCAACAATTATGGCAGTAACTATTTTGTATTCAACAATGTTAGTTGTTGTAATTCTGATTGTTGACTTACTTTATGGTTTAATTGATCCAAGAATTCGCGTATCAGGAGGTGCAAAAGGCTAATGGAAACAGTCAATAAAAATAATCTACCACAAGCGATTAAAGATATTCCGGCAGATGAGTTTCAGCCTCTAAACACTTCAACTCTAAAAGAAAGAGAACGTATTGCCACACCGTCTTTAAGTTTCTTACAAGACTCATGGCGTCGTTTGAAAAAGAATAAAGCTGCAGTTATCTCAATGAGTTTCTTAGCAGTTATTATCTTTATCTCTATTATTACCATTTGGGTTTCACCACATAACCCAACGAAACAAAATGTTTCTTACATTAACTTACCACCACGAATTCCTGGCTTGGAAAGCGTGAATGGTTTAAATGGTAAAACAACAGTTGCTGGTCAATTAGTTGATAAATATGCACAAGCAAACGTTCCAGATAATGTAAACTTTTATCTAGGAACAGATGGTTTAGGTCGTGATGTCCTAAGTCGTTTATTTATGGGAACACGTATTTCCTTATTAATTGCGTTTATTGCGGCAATTCTAGATATTACGATTGGGGTAACGTATGGACTGATTTCCGGGTTAGTCGGCGGTCGTGTCGATACAGTAATGCAACGTATTTTAGAAGTTCTTTCTGGTATTCCTAACTTAGTTGTTATGATCTTGATGCTAACAGTCTTTGATCCAGGGATTGTTTCGATTGTTTTAGCCATGGTTATTACAAACTGGATATCAATGGCCAGGATTGTGCGAGCCCAGACCATGAAACTAAAAGACCAAGAGTTTGTCATGGCAGCAGAAACATTGGGCGAATCTCGTTGGAAAATTGCTATTAAACATATTTTACCGAATATCTCAAGTGTTATTATTGTCCAAATGATGTTCAGTATCCCATCGGCAATTTTCTTTGAAGCGTTCCTAAGTTTTATTGGGTTAGGCTTACGTCCACCAACCGCATCTTTAGGAACCTTGTTAAACGAAGGATACAAAACTTTCCGTTTCCTTCCATATTTAATGTGGATTCCAGCGGCAACACTTTCAGTTATCATGATTTGTTTCAACTTGTTAGCTGATGGTTTACGTGACGCATTTGATCCTAAGATGAAAGAGTAAGAGTGGTGAATGACTATGGAAAAAGTATTAGAAGTTAAAGACTTAAGAATCTCCTTTGATACATTTGCAGGTAAAGTCAACGCCATTCGTGGTGTGAGTTTTGATCTTTATAAAGGTGAAACGTTAGCCATCGTAGGTGAATCAGGGAGTGGTAAATCTGTTACAACCCGCAGTATTATGCGTTTGTTGAGCAGTAATGCCAATATTGATAACGGGGAAATTTTGTTTAAAGGGCAAGATATTGTTCATAAAACAGAAAAACAAATGCAAGCCATTCGTGGTAAAGAAATCGCAATGATTTTCCAAGATCCGATGACTTCATTAGACCCAACGATGCCAATTGGCAAACAAGTGGCGGAATCATTAATCAAACATAATAAAGTCTCAAAAAAAGAAGGCTTAGCGCAAGCATTAGAATTACTAAAATTAGTCGGCATTCCTAATGCTGAAAAACGTTTGAAAAACTATCCACACCAATTTTCTGGTGGACAACGTCAACGGATTGTCATTGCAATTGCTTTAATTTGTTATCCAGAAGTTCTAATTGCAGATGAACCAACTACAGCGTTGGATGTAACCATCCAAGCACAAATTTTAGAGTTATTAAAAGATTTACAAGAAAAAATTAGCACTTCGATTATTTTCATTACCCATGATTTAGGGGTAGTAGCGAACGTGGCTGACCGTGTTGCTGTCATGTACGGTGGACGTCTGGTTGAAGTGGGAACAGCAGAAGAAATTTTCTATAATCCACAACATCCATATACTTGGGGACTTTTAGGGTCAATGCCAACGATGGAAGGAACAGAAGACAAACTTTATGCGATTCCAGGTTCACCTCCAGATTTATTAGATCCACCAACTGGAGATGCCTTCTATCCACGGAATGAGTTTGCTTTAAAAATTGATACAGAAAAAGAACCACCTTATTTTGAAGTATCACCGACACACAAAGCAGCAACGTGGTTATTAGCACCACAAGCACCAAAAGTTACGCCTCCAGCAGAGATTGTTCGTCGTTGGGCAATTTATGCAGAGCGTCAAAAAAATCCAGGAGGTAGTAATTAATGGCAGAAGAGAAAAAAGTCCTATTAGAAGTCACTGGTTTGAAACAGTATTTCAATGTTGGTCGTAAAGACGAAGTAAAAGCCATTGATGACATTAGTTTTCATATTTATGAAGGCGAAACCTTTGGATTAGTTGGCGAATCAGGAAGTGGAAAATCAACAACTGGTCGCAGTGTCATTCGTTTATATGATCCAACTGCTGGTGAAATTCTTTTCGATGGAAAAGACATTAGCAAAATTAAATCAAAAGCGGACATGCAAGCATTCCGCCGCGATGTTCAAATGATCTTCCAAGATCCATATGCTTCATTGAATCCAAGAATGAAAGTCAATGATATTATTGCTGAAGGAATCGATGTCAATGGATTAGCTAAAACACCAAAAGAGCGGGAAGAAAAAGTCAATGAACTTTTAAAAACGGTGGGCTTAAATCCAAGTCACAGTACGCGTTATCCTCATGAGTTTTCTGGTGGGCAACGTCAACGGATCGGGATTGCTCGTGCTTTAGCGGTTAATCCACGTTTCATTATCTGTGATGAGCCGATTTCGGCTTTGGATGTGTCGATTCAAGCCCAAGTAGTAAACTTATTACAAGATTTACAAAAAGAACAAGGCTTAACTTACTTGTTTATCGCACATGACTTATCGATGGTAAAACATATCAGTGACCGAATTGGCGTAATGCACAGTGGGAAATTATTGGAAATGGGCACAAGTGATGATGTCTATAATTTTGGCGTTCATCCTTATACAGAAAGTTTGCTTTCTGCGATTCCATTACCAGATCCAGACTATGAACGCACACGTAAACGGATCGTTTACCAGCCTGCAGCGGCAGATGGGAAAGATCGTGAGCTCCGTGAAATTCTCAATGGACACTATGTTTATTGTGCTGAAGACGAAGTTGCAATGTACCGTGAAAAAATTGAAGAGAAGAAAAGAAAAGCTGGTTTATAACCAGCTTCTTTTCTAACTATCTTGGTAGGGTGGTTATGAGATGAAGGCTCTGAAAGCTTATAAATACAGACTTTATCCAACCTCAAAACAAGAAGAGTTTATTCAAAAAACATTTTCTTGTGTTCGCTTGGTGTATAATTTAATGTTACAAGACCGGATTGATATCTACAAAGAGATGCGAAAAAATCCTCAACAAACGTTTAAAATGCCAACGCCAGCTCAATATAAGAAACAATACCCTGTCCTCAGAGAAGTTGATAGTTTAGCCTTGGCAAATGCACAAGTTTATTTGGATCGAGCCTTTAAAAATTTTTATCGGGAAAAAGGGATGGGCTTTCCAAAAAAGAAAAAGAAAGAAACGGTGCATTCCTACACTACGAACAATCAACATGGCACGGTCAAAATTTTGGATAATCGTTATTTGAAAGTACCTAAATTGAAATCTTTAATTAAAATGAAGGTACACCGCCAACCACTGGGGGAGATAAAATCTGTAACTATTTCTATGAGTGCGAGTCACAATTATTATGTTTCCATTTTGTGTGAAGCGCCGGTTGAAACAAAAACAAAGCAACAAAAAATGGTGGGAATTTGTAGCAGTAGGGAAAAATTTGCGCTGCTTTCGAATGGTGAAAGCTTCGAAAAAAGCTATTGTTCAAAGCATTTAAAGCAAAAACTACGTCAAGAAGAACGAAAATTAAACAAGCGTAAGATGATTGCTTTAGAAAAAGGTGTCGATCTTTCACAAGCAAAAAATTATCAAAAACAAAAAATAAAAGTCGCAAAAATTCGCGAAAAAATAGCCAACCAACGAACGGATATTTTAAACAAAATTACAACGGAATTGGTTTCAAGTTACGATGTTATTTGTATTGAAAAAGCCCATCACAGTAATGAGCGGCCGCCAAAACATGATCGTTCTGAACTGGCTTGGTCTTTATTTTTAGCTAAACTGTTGTATAAAGCACAATGGTATGGCAAAGAACTCATTTGTATTGAGTCAGAGGAGATCGAAACAGAGTTGTCTTTTTCTGAAAGTACAGAAAATTCAGAGTATCTTAGAAGCCAAAAAATCTTAGAACGTGGCTTGTCTAAACGAGAAACCTTATAAATAGAAGAACTGTAGGGACTACAGGGATCGCCTAGGGGATAGAAAATGTACACCATGTGTTGAACCATTTGTTTCTAGGAAGTCACATTGAGACAGTCCACTAATTATTAATAATCAAAATACGAGTTCAAACGAATCTAATGCTAGATTCGTTTTTTTTGAGGAAATATATTGACAACTAGGATAAACTAAGGTAAACTAGTGAAGTTGAGAAATGAAAGCAGAAGCACCCGCTTCTCGCCTTAGTTGAGTATATCGCTGGGCTAGATAAAGTATTCCTTATTTTTTTAAGTAAGGCAGACTGTTGGCGGGTTCTGGATAGGAACCTGTTTTTTTATTGCATTTAGCAAACAAAGCAGACTTCCGTTAGGATTTTCTCTTAAAAATTTTGGAGGTGAATGACCATAGCAAAGGATATGATGGTTAACGACGGCATTCGTGCACGCGAGTTACGTTTGATCGGACAAGATGGTGAACAATTAGGTGTAAAAACCAAAGCAGAAGCATTACAAATCGCTGAATCTGCAAACTTGGATTTAGTACTTGTAGCGCCAGGAGCGAAACCACCAGTTGCGCGAATTATGGATTATGGAAAATTCCGTTTCGAACAACAAAAGAAAGAGCGTGAAGCTCGCAAGAAACAAAAAGTGATCAACGTCAAAGAAGTTCGTTTAAGTCCAACAATTGACGTAAATGACTTCAATACAAAACTTCGTAATGCGCGTAAGTTCTTAGAAAAAGGAGACAAAGTGAAAGCTTCTATCCGTTTCAAAGGCCGTGCCATTACCCATAAAGAGATTGGTCAGAAAGTTCTTGATCGCTTAGCTGAAGAAACTGCGGACATCGCCACAGTGGAACAAAAAGCGAAAATGGACGGACGCAGCATGTTTCTAACGCTGGCACCGAAAAACGACAAGTAAACGAAGAGACCGAGCATTCGGACTTTTGGTAATTTCTACAAGAAGGATATTCGACAGTTGTGACTGTTAGAGTCTTTCACTTGAAGCAAAGATTTTGAGGAGGAAAATTAGTCATGCCAAAACAAAAAACACACCGCGGATTAGCAAAACGTGTAAAACGTACTGGTGGAGGCGGCTTAAAACGTGGCCGTGCCTTTACATCTCACCGTTTCCACGGTAAAACTAAAAAACAACGCCGTCAATTGCGTAAAGCAAGCATGGTTGCAAAAGGCGATTACAAACGTATCCGCCAACAATTAGCAAGAATGAAATAAAACAACTCGGTGACTTTTAGATTACCGTCAAGAGAAACAAGATATTAGGAGGAATTCAACATGGCACGTGTTAAAGGTGGAACAGTAACCCGTAAACGTCGTAAAAAAGTCCTTAAGTTAGCGAAAGGCTACTACGGATCAAAACATACTTTATTTAAATCAGCAAAAGAACAAGTAATGAACTCTTATTACTATGCATTCAGAGACCGTCGTCAAAAGAAACGTGACTTCCGTAAATTATGGATTGCACGTATCAACGCGGCAGCTCGTATGAATGGCTTAAGCTATTCTAAATTAATGCACGGTTTGAAATTGGCAGAGATTGATATCAACCGCAAAATGTTAGCTGACTTAGCCGTTAACGATGCAGCAGCATTTACAGCGTTAGCTGAACAAGCAAAAGACGCTTTAAGCAAATAAGCTTAAATAATCTTTCACACCCTACTCCTTGAGTAGGGTGTTTTTTTAATAACTCCGTTGGTAACTTTCATCTATAAATGAAAAAACTTGTGAGAGCGGAATTTCTTCAGAAAGACTTAACCAATGTTCTTTGTTCATATGATAGGCAGGAAAATAGCCAGGTTGGTTCTTTAATAAGGCAATCAATTCAGGCGCAAGTTTAACGGTTAAAATAGTGAGCTACTTATTCTCGGTAGCGCCGAGCAGTTGTGCATCCAGTGGCATAATTAAAGCAAACCATTTCGCATTTCTAGGATGACGAAAGACGAGATAGTCTGGGTGTTTTTTAAAAGGAAAATCGGGCGTTATCTGATAACGTTCTTGGATATAGGCGCTAATAGTTTCTTGAAAAGTCATAGGTTTCTTCCTTTCGTTAAGGCTAGGCATATCTATTTACATCATAGCAAAAATTACATAAAATTACTTCGTTCAAAGGAATGGGAGGAGGGAGCAGATGACATTAATTTCAACAATTTTAGTAACCTTGGTGGCGGTAGAATTTTTCTACATTATGTATTTAGAAACGATTGTACCAACATCTGAGACAACAAGCCGTGTTTTTAAAATGGATAAGCAAGAGTTACAAAGAAAATCAGTCACTACATTGTTTAAAAATCAAGGAATCTATAATGGACTAATCGGTGCAGGACTTATTTATAGTGTCTATTTTGCGCAAGCAACGATGGAGATGACAAAATTTTTATTGATTTATATTATTTTAGTGGCGGCGTACGGTAGCTTAACTAGTGATAAAAAAATTATTTTAACACAAGGCGGTTTAGCCATCGTGGCTTTGCTTAGTTTACTCGTTTAGCCATCAGAGTTAATAGAGAGAGACAGTCAAATCGACAGAAAAAACACGGTTGATTTGACTATTTTTTATGGAATTGAGAGAGACAAAATGTGGTATACTTTGTTTATTAGATAGGGAGGAATTAAAAATGCTGAACCAAAAAGAAGTAAAAAAAAACTATTATCCTCAATTAATTTCTCTATGGCGTTCTTCAGTAGAAGCTACCCATTTGTTTTTGAGTCAGGCAGATATTGATAAAATCGAAGTAGTTTTACCTGATTATTTTCAACAAGTTCAATTAAGTATGTGGTTAAATGAAGAACAGAAATGTGTGGGCTTTAGTGGAACAAATCAACAAACGTTGGAAATGTTATTTATTGACCCAGTCTATTTTCGTAAAGGCTATGGTGGAGAAATTATCAAAAAGTTAATAGAGCAAGAATCAATTGTCTTTGTTGATGCCAATAAACAAAATGAAGGGGCTGTGAAGTTCTATCAATCTCAAGGGTTTCAAGTAATTGGTGAATCAAAGGAAGATCCTCAAGGAAATCCGTTTCCTATTTTACATATGAAACGGATATAGAAAAGAGGGAAGAAATCATGCGGGTAATCGTTACTGAATACCAACCAGCCTGGGTGGAACAGTTTGAAGAAGAAGCCCAAGCGTTGAAACAGATTCTAAAGGAAAATTGTCTTAAAGTTGAACATATCGGTAGCACATCTGTGCCTAATTTAGCAGCCAAACCAATTATTGATTTTTTGGTCATTGTTGAAGAAATTGAAAAAGTAGACCTGTTACAAGGGGAATTTGAAAGAATCGGTTATGAATATATGGGGGAATTTGGGCTATCAGGACGTCGTTATTTACGAAAAGGCCCGATAAAAAGAACACATCATGTGCATATTTATCAGTTTGACAATACGCAAGAAATTTTGCGCCATCTTGCTTTTCGAAATTATTTACGAGAAAATCCGGCAATTGCTACAACCTATGGTACATTAAAAAAGCAATTGGCCCAAGCACACCCCGATAGCATTGATAAATATATGGATGGCAAAGATGCGTTCATTAAGAAAATAGAAAAAGAAGCGTTGAAGAAATATTGGGAAAAATAAAAAAAGTTGCTAAAGCTAGCAACTTTTTTTTGGTTCTTTTTTGAAAAAATGATAAAGAAGACCACTTAAAAGAACACCTAGAATAATTCCAATCGCTAAATTATGCGTATAGACGATCACACCCACTGTCACGAGTAAAATAACAATTTCAGTAATTTCAAAAGTTCGGAAAAGCTGTAAACTTTCCCAATCAAAGGTGTCGACTGCCACTGTCATCATGATCCCAATCAATGCAGCTGTAGGAATGGCTACCATCACGGATTTAAAAACAAAAATGAATAGAAGGAGGGTAATACCTGAAATCAAAGTAGAAAGCCGTTTTCGTCCCCCTGATTTAACATTAATGACCGCTTGCCCGATCATCGCACAGCCAGCTTGGCCACCAAAAAAGCCGGTAATTATATTAGCGAATCCTTGCGCCTTAACTTCTCGTTGGCTATCACTTTGGCTCGTTGTCATTTTGTCCACAATGGGGATCGTCAATAAAGATTCAATTAACCCGACCATTGCTAAGGCAACAGAACTAGGTAAAATAATCCACAACGTTTCTAAGTTGACGGGTACATTAGGCCAACGGATCGCTGGATGAAACTGACTCATTTCACCAAGATCACCTACCGTTTGCAAATGACCTTTTAAAAAATAGGACAGGATAGTCATGAATAAAATAACAATTAAAGCAGGAGGCACGATTGTAATAAACTTAGGTAATAGATAAATAAGTAAGATACTACAGATAATCATGCCGTAGGACCACAGTGTTTGATGAGGCAATTGTTGTACTTGCGCCATGAAAATTAAAATGGCTAACGCATTGACGAATCCGTACATCACTGTCTTGGGAATAAAGCGCATTAATTTATGGATACCTAAATAACCTAAAATAAATTGTAGAAAGCCTGTTAAAATAGTCGCAGCAAGCATGTATGACAAACCATGTGCTTGAATTAAGCCTGCAAGGACTAAGGCCATTGAGCCAGCAGACGCCGAAACCATTGCCGGACGGCCGCCCGTAAAAGTAATCACAAGTAAAGTAACAGCTGAAGCAAACACTGCAGAAAGCGGGTGAACACCAGCAATAATCGCAAACCCGATTACTTCTGGTAAAATGGCGACAGAAGAAACGAGACCGGCAAAGAGATCATTTTGTTCATTGCCTAACCATTCGCTTTTTTTAATACTAAATAACATCGAAAAACTCCTTTAAGTTAATAAAACCTTATTCATAATAGCATGAATAAGCTGAAATAAAAAAGTTTGACGTGTTAACGTCAAACTTTTTTATTAGAACTGTAGCAGTGCCAACAACAAAATGGCTAGGACGACTTGAACAGTTCCTACTGATAAACCATAGATTAAGAAACGTTTGCCTTCTTGGAAAAACTTTTTAAAATCGAGTCGTAACCCGATTGCTGCCAAGGCAGTAATTTCAAACCAAGAACTAAAGAAATGAGCAGTCTCACTGATCACAACGGGGAAATGAATCAAACTATTAAAGACACAGGCAATGAAAAA
Source organism: Enterococcus sp. HMSC078F03 (assembly GCF_001811595.1). Lineage (NCBI taxonomy): Bacteria > Bacillati > Bacillota > Bacilli > Lactobacillales > Enterococcaceae > Enterococcus > Enterococcus sp. HMSC078F03. The sequence continues at coordinate 30,036 of NZ_KV805572.1, forward strand.
GCCAACTACATACCAAGGTAGGGCACTGCTTTTTTTGGTGACTTCTACCAACTCAGCTTCTGATTCTGCCGTCTTACTTTGCTTGAAACGTCCAAATAAATAGACAACTGCTACGAGTAGGACAATCCGCATAATTTTAAAGAGCATCGCTAGTTGAACTGCGTTCTCATTGACCATATTGGCACTGGCGACAACCTGACCAACTGATTGTAAAGTCCCTCCGATTAGTGCGCTACGAGCTAACAAATTGGTACCATAGAGAATCCCACTTAAAATGGGTAAGGTCAACATTAAAACGGTTCCTAATAAGTTTACTAAAGTAATGATTTGGCCTTTTTCTTCCTCATCTGCTTGAATTGCTGGAGCAATCGAAGCAATGGCAGAGGATCCACAAACGGCATTACCACCAGCCATCAATAAAGACATATTATCAGAAAAAGCCAGTTTTTTACCGATCAAATAGGCAAAAATAATGGTCAGCGACATTTGAATGAGAATAAATGCGACACCTTGTAAGCCAATTTGGGCAATCGTTTGAAAGGTCACGGTGGTTCCCAATAAAACAACAGAAAATTCTAGTAATTTACTTTCGGCTACTTTGGTTCCGCGATTTAAATTGGCACCGCGAACAAAGGTATTTCCCAAAAAGATTCCTAGTAAAATAGCTATCGTTGCGGCGCCTAAGCTAGGTAACCAGATGGCAAAAAACTTGCTAAGGCAGGCGACAAGGAAAGCTGTTAGCAAGCCGGGAAGAATTTGTAATAAAGATTGGATATAATCATTTTCTGAATTTTTCATTGAAAAAATCTCTCTTTCTTGTTCATTACTTCCAGTATAACGAAATTTTTTACATTTGAGAAATAAATAGTTAAAATAATATTTATAATAGAAAGTTATCGAAAGGATACCTATGTTTAAATTATTAAAGACTTTTCAAATTGTGTATGAGCAAATGAACTTTTCCAAAGCAGCTACCTGCCTATATATATCACAACCAGCCGTTTCTAATCAAATCAAACAATTAGAAGAAGAATTAGGCTGTTCATTGTTTTTAAGAAATGGTCGACAAGATGTAGTCCCTACTAGGCAAGCGGAAGTCTTGTATAATCGTTTGCTAAATTTAGCTGATGATTGGCAAGAAACATTAACAGCTCTTCATCAGGCGAGATTACCTAAAGAAACTTGCCGAATTGCTGCGTCTAATACTTTTGCAGTTTATTATTTGCCGCAACTGATGCAGCATTTACAGACACAGTATGCAACGATCAATTTTGTTTTAGAAATGAACAATTCAGAAGAAGTAGTGGAAAAAGTTGAAAAACATCAAGTTGATTTTGGCTTTATCGAAAAACCATTAATTACGAAAGGCGCCTCTCGTGAAGAAATTATTCAGGATCAATTGGTTTTAGCTGGGGACCCTGCCAATCAGAATTGGTTGGTACGTGAAAAGGATTCTGGGGTCTTTCATTATACCCAACAGTATTTAGAAGAAAGTAATCAAAGCCCAACACTCATGACGGTTAAAAATAATGAAATGATTGTTAAAATGTTGGAATTGGGCATGGGGCAATCGTTGCTTTCAAGAAAGGCGATTACTGAAAAAATTCCTTTCCAAACGTTAGGTGAAAAGTATTGGCGTTCCTTTTATTTTTTGACACGGGGACATTTAAAATCCTCCTTGCTTCAAGAAGTAAAACAAGCAATTTATCGATTCTATCAGACGGAAATGAATAAATACTAAAACGTTCTCTTTGTTTATTTATCAATCTTTGACTACACTAAAGAAAACGAAGGAGGGAACCACAATGCCTAAATTTTCACCATGTTTATGGTTTGACACACAAGCGGAAGAAGCTGCTAACTTCTATATAACAATCTTTGAAAAAGGTGCGATTCTAAGTAAAACGAACTACGTTAATGAAGAGCATCAACCTCAAGGAACATCATTAATGACCATTGAATTTACCTTGGCGAACCAAACAATCATTGGTTTAAATGGCGGACCAGAATTTTCCTTTACACCAGCTAGTTCATTTTTTGTTGAATGTAAAACGTTATCACAAACAGAAACGTTGTGGAAAAATTTAACAGCAGACGGACAGATTTTGATGCCTTTTGGGGAATATCCTTTTAGTCCTTTATATGGTTGGGTAGTGGACAAATTTGGTGTCTCTTGGCAAGTGTCTTTTTCAGGAAAAGAACAAACAATTGTACCAACCTTTATGTTTGCTAATGAAAAATATGGCGAAGCAGCCAAAGCTCTATCAGAATGGTTGGCGATTTTCGGTCCAGGCGAAATAATTGAAAAAGTTGAATATGAAGATGGGAACATTGCGCAAGCACTTTTCACATTACAGGAGCAACCGTTTCGAGTAATGGATGCACGAGATAAACATGATTTTGATTTTACCATGGCCTTCTCCATTTATATTGATTGTGAAAATCAGGAGGAAATAGATCGGCTATGGCAACAAGTGACTGCTAAAGGGAAAGAATGGCCGTGTGGCTGGATGGAAGATCAATTTGGGGTCAGTTGGCAAACAGGCAATCCTGAACTGAAACGTTATTTATCTGACTCAAATCCAGCTAGAGCAAATGAAGTGACCAAAAAATTGTACCAAATGAAAAAAATAGATTTAAACCAGTTAAAAGAAGTGTATGACAAATATAATCATTAGAAAAACTGAGGTTGTCTGATCGACTACACTTCGTTACGTTGGTATCAATTCCTATGCATGGAACATACTAGAGTTGAAGGACTTGTCTTTTAAGGATCAAGACCTTCAACTCTTAAAAAAAGGCTCGATTCTTGCGAGTTCCAAAGAGGCTACTTCTATTTTGTTTTTTATCTTAAGGGTTAGGACTCTGCCGATTTTTTTATAAGATTATGCTATAATCAAGAGTAGTAAATTATTGAAGGAAAAATGAAAAGTCCAAAATAGGAAGTGGTAAAATGATTGAGTTAATTGTGTTGTTAACAGTTTTTACTTATGGAACGAACTTTGTTTTATATCTTATTTTGAAAAATAAAAAGTCCATGCCAATTGTCGAAAAAGCTTCTATTGTATTAGGAATTAATATGTCTGTGTTATTATTAGATGGTATTTTTGCTTTTGTTGGTAAATTCATCATGTTATCAGAATGGGAATTATTAGCGCCTATTTTTGAAATAGTGTAAAAATCATCATAAAGTCCTATATCCAAAAAGAATGAAGTTTGTTAGGATAAGAAAGATGAAAATTTAGAAATAAAAGAGGTGGGATTGCATGGCTAAAATCATGATTGTCGAAGATGAAACAACCATTCGAGAGTTAATTAGCGAGGAATTACAAAAATGGCAATTTGAAACGATTGGAACAACCGATTTTAATGATGTATTGGATGATTTTCAAGAGGAGAATCCTCAATTAGTCTTGATGGATATTAATTTACCTGTGTACGACGGGTACTATTGGTGTCAAAAAATTCGTGAAGTTTCTAAAGTACCAATTATTTTTATTTCGAGTCGTAGTACCAATATGGATATGATTATGGCGATGAACATGGGCGCGGATGATTTTGTTACAAAACCGTTCCAGATAGATGTTTTAATTGCTAAAATCAATGCTTTGTTGCGCCGCTCTTATAACTATTCCGATACAGATAGTGAAGTGCTTTCACATAATGGCATTACTTTAAATGTGGACAATGGACGAATGGAAATCAAAGGCGAAATGATCGATTTAAGTAAAAATGAATACCGATTACTGTATCTTTTAATGAAAAAGCACGGAAAAATTTTAACACGTGAAAAACTATTGCGCGCTTTATGGGACGATGAACGTTTTGTGGATGACAATACGTTGACGGTAAATATCAATCGTTTACGAAAAAAAATTGAGCAAGCAGGGATTGCTGGCTATATTGAAACCAAAGTGGGCGTCGGTTATATGGTGCCCTAGATAGGAGTAGACAATGACCATTCTAAAGTATTTAAAAGATCGCTGGTTATTACTAATTGGTTGGTTATTTTTTCTGTTCTTAACTTGTTTTATTTTATGGTTGGCTCCTAATGTCCGCTTAGATTGGACAGTGGTTGGCTATATCTTTTTACTGCAAAGTGTGTTTTTATCGCTATTTTTAACAATTGATTATTATTTAAAACGTAAGTGGTGGCTTTCGTTGGCAACGGAAAAAGAGCCGCCTTCTTTACAAGAATATTTGAATACAGCAGAAAAAGAAGAAGAGCTACTTGTCCAAACGTATATTAACGGTTTATTGCAAGAGCACCAACAAACCATGCAGCAAGCAATTAACAACCAACAGGACCAAAAAGATTACATTGACTCTTGGGTTCATGAAATCAAAGTCCCCCTAGCGGCTATCACTTTACTGGTACAATCTGTCGAAGATGATATTCCAGAGAAAAAATATTATCTATTGGAAAATGAGTTAGGGAAAATTGATGAATATGTCGAGCAAGTCCTATATTATGCTAGACTGGACAGCTTTTCTCGAGATTATTTACTCCAAGAATATTCTTTAAAAGAAATTGTGCAATCTGTTGTTCGTACGCAGGCAAATTATTTTATCCAAAAAAGATTGCAATTCTCAATTGAAGGAGAAGATGAAGCGGTTTTAACCGACCGAAAATGGGTCATTTTTATTTTCCGCCAATTATTAAGTAATGCAGTCAAGTATACGCCAGAAGGCGGCACAATTACGGTTCTAATTTCCAAAAATAAACAAGGTATTTATTTATCTTTAAAAGATTCTGGGATTGGCATTCCGATGCAAGATCAACGACGCATTTTTGATAAAGGATTTACTGGAGAAAACGGGCGGAAAAGTGAACAGCATTCGACTGGTCTTGGCCTGTATTTGGCCCATAGCTTAGCGAAAAAGTTAGGTCATGATTTAACAGTCGAATCGACAGAAGGGCAAGGTACGACGATGACATTGTTTTTCCCTTCCCTCAGTTATTATAATGAAGTGAAATAAAAAGTAGGTCTATCAGCAAATTAAAGAGGTGATAGGCCTTTTTTTATTTATTAAAACTTTCTTGCTAACTTCTCTTACTCTTCTTAGTTGTTTAGAAAACGTTTTTATTGTTAGAATGAAATGAAATAAATTTGTTAGGAGAATATTATGAGTTTACTTATCGCTTTAGTGCCCATGATTGCGTGGGGCAGTATTGGTTTAGTCAGCGGTAAAATTGGTGGAAGCGCCAATCAACAAACGTTAGGTATGACAATCGGCGCATTACTATTTTCAATTGTTATCTTTTTTGTTATCCAGCCTACGTTGACGACAGCCACATTAATTGTTGGATTTATATCTGGTTTATTCTGGAGTTTGGGACAGAATCAACAATTTCATAGCATGAAATATATGGGCGTTTCAGTTGGCTTACCAATTTCAACTGGGATGCAGTTAGTTGTTAATACCGTTGCAGGGGCTGTTTTTTTCCATGAATGGACAAAAACAAAAGACTTTGTTGTAGGCTTTATCGCTTTAGCCTTTTTAGTTTTTGGGGTGTATTTAACAGCTCGACAAGATGATGACAGTCAACCGAAAACCTCAAACAGTATGTTAGATTTTAATAAAGGGATTCGGGCCTTGATTTTCTCAACAGTTGGGTATGGTGTCTATACCATCATTATTAATGCCACTGGTTTAGATCCGTGGGGAATTATTTTGCCACAAAGTATTGGTATGTTAGTGGGGGCTAGTTTCTTTGCCTTCAAAAAAGTCAAAGTTGATCGTTTTGTTTGGATGAATATGACGACGGGTCTGCTTTGGGGCTTAGGAAATATTTGTATGTTATTAACCATGCGTGAAATTGGCTTAGCTATTAGCTTCTCTTTATCACAAATGGGGATTATTATTTCGACTCTTGGGGGCATCTTCCTTTTAGGCGAAAGAAAATCAAAAAAAGAAATGTTTTATGTTATTTTTGGTTGCATTTTTGTTATTCTAGGTGGTATTCTTTTAGGGTATATGAAAGCGTAAATAGTTTATTTACGCTTATTTTTTTTACGGGGGTAAACACATGTCTATTTTCAGAAAAAAAGAAATCACTGTGCCTGTCAATGACAGTGGTGGGATGAAAAAAAATCTTAAGACGATGGACTTAATTTTTCTAGGAATTGGGGCTGTAGTAGGAACAGGGATTTTTGTTGTGACAGGTGTCGCAGCGGAACGCTATGCAGGTCCAGGGCTCGTCTTATCATTTCTGGTAGCAGCAGCCGCGATTATTTTATCTGGTTTATGCTATGCAGAATTTGCATCACGTATTCCGGTCATTGGTGGGCCGTATGCCTACATGTATGTGGTCTTTGGAGAAATTGTGGCTTGGATGACTGGTTGGATGATTATTTGTGAATTTTTCTTGGCGGTTTCATCCGTTGCTTCAGGTTGGTCAGGCTATGTCCATGGCTTTTTGGATAGCTTAGGTTTTTCTTTGCCGCAAGCGTTAAGTGGCGCTTATAATCCAACAAATGGTACATATATTGATTTGATTGCCATGTTGGTCGTTGTAGCCGTAACTTTTTGGGTATCTTTAGAAGCGAAAACAGCGTTACGTTTAAATAACTTAATGGTTTTCGTGAAGTTTGGGATTATTTTATTATTTGTTCTCGTTGGGATCTTTTATGTGAAACCAACGAACTGGCAACCATTTATTCCTTATGGTTTTTCAGGCGTTTTCAGTGGTGCTGCCTTAGTTTTCTTTGCCTTTCTAGGGTTTGATGCGGTTAGCATGGCCGCGGAGGAAGTGAAGAATCCGAAAAAAGATATTCCAAAAGGGATTATTGGTTCCATTATTATTTCAACATTGTTATATATTGTTGTTACGTTAGTTTTAACTGGGATTGTTCCATTTACGGATTTAGGGGTCAAGGATCCGGTGGCTTTTGCGATGCGCTTCATTAATCATGGCGCAATTGCGACAATCATTTCAGTTGGTGCTATTTTAACCTTATTAACAGTGACGATTGCGATGATGTACAGTTTAGCCCGTGTGATTTATGCGATTAGTAAAGATGGATTATTGCCGAAGTTTATGAGCAAAATCGATGAGAAGCGGCACACACCTAAGAATGCAACCTATGTAGCTGGATTTTTAGCAATGGTTTTTGCTGGTGTTGTTCCAATGGAGATGTTGGCTGAACTTACAAATATCGTGACACTCTTTTATCTGATGTTTCTCGCTTTAGGAATTATCAAATTACGAACAATGAAAGGAGAACCGCAAGCAGGTGAATTTAAAGTACCACTTGTGCCGGTTCTACCATTAATTTCAATCGTGGTTTGCGCGGCTTTGATGTTCCAATTGTCTTTAGCTACTTGGCAAGTATTTGGCATAGCCGTAGTGATTGGTTTGGCTATTTATTTCTTTTATGGACGACACCATAGTATCGTTCGTTTCGAGACAAAAGAATAAAAGTGAACGAAAAAAGAGAGGAATACTTGTCAAATAGACAGGTGTTTCTCTCTTTTCTTTCTGGCATTTTCTTCATTTTCAAGAGAAAACCGACAAGAAATATAGTTTAATAATGTCTAATTATGGTATACTGTTTAGGAGTAAATCCTGAGGGTTTAGGAAAATGACTAAAGGAGGTTTTTTCTGTATGTCACAGAAAGAAACATTTTATATTACCACCCCAATTTATTACCCAAGTGGGAAGTTACATATTGGGAATTCATATACAACAATCGCCTGCGATGCAATGGCCCGTTACAAGCGTTTAATGGGTTTTGATGTATTTTATTTAACAGGTGTGGATGAACATGGCCAAAAAATTGAAAAAAAAGCTGCTGAGTTGAATGTGACACCAAAAGAGTACGTTGATAAAATGGCAGCAGATGTTCAAAAATTATGGAAAACATTAGATATCAGCTATGATAAATTTATTCGGACAACGGATGATTATCACATGGCAGCCGTGCAACAAATTTTTGATCGTTTAGTAGAACAAGGAGATATCTACCTTGGAGAATATGAAGGTTGGTATTCAGTTTCTGATGAAGAATTTTTCACTGAAACACAATTAGCTGAAGTATATCGTGACGATGAAGGCAATGTCATTGGTGGGAAAGCACCAAGTGGTCACGAAGTCGAATTAGTTAAAGAAGAATCCTATTTCTTCCGCATGAGTAAATATGCGGATCGCTTGGTACAATATTACGAAGAACATCCAGAATTTATTCAACCAGAATCTCGTAAAAATGAGATGCTAAATAACTTCATCAAACCAGGATTAGAAGATTTAGCCGTTTCAAGAACGACTTTCTCTTGGGGAATTCCATTAAAAAATGATCCAAAACATGTGGTTTACGTATGGATTGATGCGTTATCAAACTATATTACAGCACTAGGTTATGGCTCAGAAGATGATTCATTATTCCAAAAATATTGGCCTGCGAACGTACAAATGGTTGGGAAAGAAATCGTGCGTTTCCATACGATTTATTGGCCAATTATGTTAATGGCCTTGGATTTACCATTACCGAAAAAAGTCTTTGGACATGGTTGGTTATTGATGAAAGACGGAAAAATGTCTAAATCTAAAGGAAATGTTGTTTACCCTGAAATGTTAGTAGAACGCTACGGTCTAGATGCGTTACGTTATTATTTATTACGAGCAATTCCATTTGGTAGTGATGGCGTCTTTACACCAGAAGATTTCGTTTCTCGCTTAAATTATGATTTAGCTAATGACTTAGGAAACTTGTTGAATCGAACAATTGCGATGATTAATAAATATTGTGATGGCAAAGTACCAGCCTATGCTTCAAAAGTTACCCCATTTGATAGTGAACTATCGACAACTGCGGCGAATGTTATTGGAAAATATCATGAAGCAATGGAAAAAATGGAATTTAATACGGCCATTGCAGAAATCTGGACGCTAGTTTCTCGTGCAAATAAATATATTGATGAAACAGCGCCTTGGGTATTGGCTAAAGAAGAAGAGAAACGCAACGAATTAGAAAGTGTCATGATCCATTTAGCGGAAAGCTTACGAATTGTGGCAATTTTATTGCAACCAGTCATGACAGAAACACCAGGGAAAATTTTCGAACAATTAGGCTTAGATCCAGAAACAATGAACATGGAAAATATTCATTTTGGTGAGTTCCCAACAGACGTAACAGTAACAAGTAAAGGAACACCTATTTTCCCACGTTTAGAAATTGAAACAGAAGTAACGTATATTCAAAAGAAAATGTCCCAAAGCGAAAGTGCTACAGAAGAGGATATTAAATGGAATCCAGAAGAAACAACGTTAGTTTCAACGAAAGAAAAACAAATTAAGTACGATGATTTCGATAAAGTGGAATTAAAAGTTGCCGAAGTTATTGACTGCAAAAAAGTCAAAGGAGCAGATAAATTATTGCAATTCCGTTTAGATGCTGGAGATGAAAACCATCGTCAAATTCTTTCAGGTATTGCTGAATTTTATCCAGATCCAGCTGCGCTAATTGGCAAAAAAGTAGTTATTGTGGCTAACTTAAAACCAAGAAAAATGCGTGGTCAAATTAGCCAAGGAATGATTCTTTCAGCTGAATCACCAGAAGGGAAACTTCAAATTGTTGAAGCACCAAAAGAAATGCCAAATGGTGCAGGAATCGCATAAAAGCATAAGTAGTAAAGATAAAAGGTGAATTGTAACCTTTTATCTTTACTACTTTTTTTGTATACTAGAAGAAAAGTGATTTGATGTGGGGGAAGTTTGATGGCTTATCATACTTATGAATTTTTAAAAAGACGTAAAAATGATCCAAAATGGAGAAAGGCCTATACATCTGCTAGGAATAAACGTATTATTGGTGCTTTAGTTACGATAAATATAATTATTTGGGGCTTTGTTTTGTGGAAAAAAATAGAAAGTGGCGATATAGAAGTAAATAATATTATCGACGTCCTAAAATCAAAAATCAACGAATTTTTAAATTAAAAGAATCGAAGAAAAGCCTAGAAAAATCATTTGCGATTTTTCCTAGGCTTTTCTATTTTAGAGTTTCACTTTTTTAGGTATTCGTTTTTTACCAAAACGGCCTTTCGTTAGGCGACTTGGTAAAATGATCAGTAAGAGTGAAAAAGGGACACTGATAATTTGCCACGTGAGTAAACGGCCTAAGCTATTATTTTTATAGAGCCACTCTAATATAAAATGCAGTCCTAAAATACTTAACAAAGCCAAGCCTGTCAGGAAATAAGGCGTTGATACCCAGTCGGTCGTTTTCAAGAGACTAAAACCTAAAGGAATTAGATAAAAGTAAGCACTTGTTAAAGTAATACGCCAACTTTTCATAACGGTGCCTAAATTAATTATAAAAAAAAGTAAAGATAGGACTAAAGCAAAAGGTGGAAACAAAGCCACTAACGCCGAATAGATGGTTCCCCAGACGAGCATTAAGGGACCTTTAACAATAGCGGCAATAAGTGTAAACAAGCCAATTAGGAGTAACTGCTGTGTCAGTGAGCCAAAAGTTAGTAAGCCAAATAAAATAAGCAGTAGCCAGTGCCAAATGGTTTGGTTTTGTTGTTTTCGCTCAATAGTTACATTTTTTTGGATAGAGGTTTTTAAAAAATTTTCTAAATCAGGTGATTGTTTCACCTTATCACGCTCCTCTCAACTTAAGAGACAACAAACGAGTAGGTCTGCTAATTAAAAAGCAGTGCCTACTCGTCTATTATAAGTGGTTTTTCTAAAAATAAAATCCGCCTTAAGTCTCAGTTACTGGGATGCCAAGTAAGGTGTAAACCATTCAGAAAGTGTGCCGGTATAAGGTAAAACGACCCGTTTCATTCCACGAGAAATAGCAGTATACAGGATTTTTTTATCTCGTTTATTGTCGGAATAACGATTAACATTTGGGTTATGAAGAATTACATTATCAAATTCTAGACCTTTTGCCATATCAATTGATAAAACTTGCAGTGACGGATGCTCTTCCAATGAAAGAGAAGCACTGAGTTCTTTTGTTAATTGTTCTTTTTCTGCAAAAGTTTTAGTAATGATGGCGGTGCTTTCTTTCGGATCAAAAGTTGCAATGGAAGTGACGATTGCTTTAAGATAGTCAGACGCAGAGTCACAAGGAATAAATGTCGGCTTTTCTCCATCATGCCGGATGGGCACAATGGTTAATTGCTCTGGTTGAGTGCCTAATGTTTGGAAGAGTCGTGTAATTTCTTTACTTGAACGGTAACTGTTTAATAATTGATACGTTCCAACAGAACGGCTGGTTTCGTTAACCAATAAATCATGAGCTTCAGAAAATTCAATGGCTGTATTAAAAATGGCTTGATTTTCATCACCAGCTAAAGTAAAACTAGCTTTAGGGAAAAGTGTCAGCAGTAATAATAATTGGGCTTCTGTATAATCTTGGACTTCATCGACTAGGATAAAAGCCATTTGTTGGTTGGCGAGGTTTTCAATAAATGCATGTTTCACCAAAATAAGGGCCACAATTTCATCGGCTGTGAAAACAGCTGTCTCTTTTTGATACGATTTTCCAGTGAATAAAGAATAAAACGTTTCAAAAAAGGCCCATTGATCTAGCCAAGCATCATTTTTGATAGCGGCAGTGATAGAGCGATATTTTTTCTTCAAACGTTTTAAAGCAAAATCAGCCAGATGTTTTTCATTATCTTCGGTAATCACTGTGCCAAAATAACGAACTTGTTCAGCTTCTGTTAAATCTTGGAATTGATCCAACATTTTTTTAGAATGGGCTTGTTTTAATAAGTACCGTGTCCAAAGACTGGTTAATTTTTCTTTTGTGGCTGAAATTCGTTGGCGAATACTCAAGTCAGCTGGTGTTTCTTGATAAAGTTTAAAAATTGTTTCTGAAGTAAATAAGGTCTGCTTTTTAAAAGTTAAAGGACGGAAAAAATGTGGCTGCACAACTGCTTTTTCAGGATTGCTTAAAAGAAACGTTGCAAATTCTTTTGAACGAATAACGTGCTCTTGCTCCGTTACCTCAGAGCGAGTAATGCGTTCGAAATAGTCCTTTTCTTCTTCCATTGGCCATGCTTCTTTGGTAGTGAAGCGCAAAAATTGTAAAAGAGTCAAATTCAAGGGATTTCGTTCGCCTAAATTCGGTAAAACTTGAGAAATATAATCAATAAATGTTGAATTTGGTGAAAGTAATAAAATATTATCCGCTGTAATTTCTGCTCGATGTTGATAAAGTAAATAAGCAATCCGTTGCATAATCGCAGACGTTTTCCCACTACCAGCAATCCCGTTGACTAGTAGGAGTGGCTGCGTTTCGTCACGAATTATTTGATTTTGTTCTTGTTGAATGGTTGTCGTAATGTCCTTCATGTAAGGAGAAGCATCTTCTTCTAAAGAATGCAATAACACATCATCTTGAATCGCAATGGTTGTGTCAAAATAGTTGATTAATTGATCTTTTTCAATAATTAACTGTCTTTTCAAATCAAGTTGTACAGGAATGGTTTGTTGATGTGCAATGTAGGCTGTTTTCCCTAAAACATTGTCATAAAATAACGAAGCAATCGGTGAGCGCCAATCGTGAATGCGCGTTTCTTCTTCTAAAGAAGTAAAATCGTTTACGCCAATATAAAAATTTTCTGGCTCTTCAGGGCTGTCTTCAAAAGTCACGCCAATTTTGCCAAAATAAGGAACTTGTAATAGGCGTTTCACTTTGTCTAAATTTTTAGCCGTTGCTTCATTTTTTAAGTTCCATTGATCAATTTCACGGTTCTTCATTTCCAACATGGCAAACGTTTCTAGATTATCGGCATAACTATCAAAATTCAGCTTAGAATCGCGACCAAATTCTTCTAGCATATGTTTGCCATCTTTCATTGTGTTCGCCAATTGTTCTTCGTAAACTTTTTTAGCCGCTTGCAGCTCATGATAAACCGTTGTTAAATGCTGTTGTTCATAAATTTTTTCATCGGTCATGGAGATTCCTCCTTTTAATAACATGACTGAATAGTATACGTTACTTTTAGCATAAATGCAAGCGCTGTTTATGAGGAAATGGCGAATCTTGTCGCCTAGTCATTCAGATTTTTCAAGAAATATGATAAAGTAGAGAGGAGATAAAGGAGGCAATCATAATGATTTTTGATACACATACACATTTGAATGCAGAACAATTTAATGATGATATTCCAGAAACGATTGCACATGCCCAAGAATTGGGTGTTACAGAGATGGCCGTGGTCGGTTTTGATGAACCAACGATTGAAAAATCTCTTTTACTTAGTCAGGAATATGCCAATATTTATAGTATCATTGGTTGGCATCCAACAGAAGCGGGTAGCTATACGCCAGAGGTTGAACGACGATTACAAGAACAATTAACGTTGCCAAAAATTGTCGCATTAGGTGAAATCGGTCTTGATTATTACTGGATGGAGGATCCTAAAGAGGTGCAAGAAAAAGTCTTTCGCCGTCAAATTGCGATTGCTCGGGAAATGAATTTACCGTTTAGTGTGCATACGAGAGAGGCATTAGAAGATACCTATCGAATTTTAAAAGATGAAAAAATTTCAGATATTGGTGGAATCATGCATAGTTTCAGTGGCGATGCTGAGTGGATGAAGAAATTTTTAGATTTAGGTTTGCATATTTCTTTTAGTGGAGTCGTAACGTTTAAAAAGGCATTGGATGTTCAAGAAGCGGCGATGGCGGTACCACTAGAAAGAATGTTGGTGGAAACAGATGCACCCTATTTAGCCCCTGTTCCTTATCGTGGTAAACGGAATGAACCAGGCTATACACGATACGTAGTGGAAAAAATTGCTGAATTGCGTCAACTAACCTTTGAAGAAGTGGCAGAACAAACGAGAGTCAACGCTCATCGCTTGTTTCGGATAGATAAATGAAGGAAAAAATGAAAGTTGCAGAAATCATTGTCGTTGAAGGAAAAGACGACACACGCCGCATTCAAGAGGTAGTTACAGCAGATACGATTGAAACGATTGGCTCTGCTATCAATGATGAAATTTTGACACAAATTGAACACGCACAAGAAACGAGAGGCGTGATTATTTTTACAGATCCAGACTATTCGGGCGAAAAAATTCGTAAAACAATAATGGAAGTTGTCCCTGATGCAAAGCATGCTTTTTTATCAAGAAAAGTCGCAGTGCCTAAAAAAAATGGCGGTAGCCTAGGGGTTGAACATGCTAGTGATGAAGCAATTATTGAAGCATTAAAAAAAGTCGTAACACCTGTTCAAGCTGATGAAGACTATCAAGAAATTCCTAGACAAACACTAGTTGAATATGGTTTAATAGCGGGAGCAAATGCCAAAAAATACCGTGAATTATTAGGAGATGACCTAAGAATTGGCTATACAAATAGCAAACAGTTAGTCAAACGGTTAAGCATGTTTCGGATTACAGAAGCAGAATTGAAAGAAAGCATGACACGTATTTTAAAAGAACTTGCAAACGAAGAATAACTACATGGAGGAACAAGCGTGACGGACTATAAAGAAATTGCCACACCATCCAGAACCAAAGAAATACTAAAAAAACATGGATTTTCATTTAAAAAGAGTTTAGGTCAAAATTTTTTGACAGAGCCTAATATTTTAAGAAAAATTGTAGAAACAGCGGGAATTAATCAGCAGACAAATGTTGTCGAAGTCGGGCCTGGAATTGGTGCATTAACAGAGCAATTAGCGATGAACGCGGCACAAGTTGTGGCTTTTGAGATTGATGATCGCTTGATTCCTGTCTTAGCGGATACCTTAAGTCGCTATGATAATGTGACAGTGGTTCATCAGGATGTTTTAAAAGCTGATTTGGTCGAGACAACCAACCAAGTTTTTCAAGAGAAGTATCCGATTAAAGTGGTAGCTAACCTACCTTACTATATTACTACGCCAATTATGATGCATTTTTTAGAATCTTCTTTAGATGTAGCCGAAATGGTTGTGATGATGCAAAAAGAGGTCGCTGATCGAATTGCTGCTAAACCAGGAACGAAAGCTTATGGCTCATTATCAATTGCTGTCCAATATTTTATGGAAGCAAGTGTCGCCTTTATTGTGCCAAAAACAGTTTTTGTGCCGCAACCCAATGTTGACTCGGCGATTATTAAATTGACGCGCCGTGCTACACCAGCGGTGACAGTGACCAATGAAAAAGAATTTTTCAAATTAACCAAAGCCAGTTTCCAATTAAGACGTAAAACATTGTGGAATAACTTAACGCATTTTTATGGGAAAGATGAACAAACGGTGGCTTGGCTAAAAGAGAGCCTAGCTGAAGCAGAAATTGATCCTTCTAGACGTGGTGAAACATTGTCTTTAGAAGAATTCGCTCGTCTAAGTAATGCTTTAGAAAAAAATAAACCAGTATAAAAAAGAACTTTCTGTTATTTATGAGAAATAACAGAAAGTTCTTTTATGTGTCTTGACACATTGCGGCTGTTCAGCTACACTTGAGAAAAACAAAAGGTGTCATGACACCTTCAGGAGGCAGTTTTAATGAAAACAAACTCAGTAAAACGTTTAACAATTTCAGCACTTTTAATTGCAATGGGGATTATCATTCCAATGGTTATGCCAAGAATTACCATTGGTCCAGCCAGTTTTACATTAGCAAGTCACGTCCCAGTTTTTATTGCCATGTTTATTTCTCCAGTGGTGGCAATTGCGGTTAGTCTAGGAACAGGTTTTGGTTTTTTCTTATCCGCAACACCGATTATTGCTTTGCGGGCCTTATCTCATTTGATTTTTGCAGTCATTGGCGCAGTGATTTTACAAAAGCATCCAGAAATTTTAATCAATAAAGAGGGGAAATTCACTTTATTAAATGGGAAATTACAGTTGTTTAACGTGGGAATTGGAGTGATTCATTCCGCTGCCGAGCTAGTGGTTGTTTCTGTATTTTACACAATGGGCAACTTGCCAGGAACCTATTATACAGCCGGCTTCATGTATTCTATTTTTCTTTTGATGGGCGTTGGTGGATTAATTCATAGTTTGGTGGATTTCAGTATTGCCTACTTTTTAGCAAGTACCTTAAGTAAACATGTAGATATTCCAACTTTTACAGAAGCAAAACAACCCAAAGTGATAAAGAAGAAGGTTAAATTAGCATAAAGAGAAACAATCGAGGCATCCGTCATTGCGACGGATGCCTCGAGATTTTTTTATTTAATGACTTCTTCTGTTTGAGGGTCGAAGAAATGTCCTTTGTTAATATCAAAAGCTAAGTCAATCATTTCACCAGGATGGTGGAAGTCACGAGCATCTACTTTTGAGATAAACTCTGTATCACCAATTTTTGTATAAAGCATGGATTCAGCCCCTAATAATTCAGAAACGACGACTTCAGATTTAATCACCGCATCTTTCATTGCCGTTAAAGCCACTTGTTCGCTATGAATATCTTCTGGACGAATACCGAAAATTAATTCTTTGCCTTCATAACCATGTTCAACAAGCTCTTTGTTTCTTCCTTCAGGAATTGCTAGTTTTAAGCCATGTTGGTTAGAAATAACCCCATTGTTTAAGGTAACTTTGAAGAAATTCATGGCAGGTGAGCCGATGAACCCAGCTACGAACATATTTTTTGGTGTATTGTAAACTTCTTTTGGTGAACCAATTTGTTGAATAAAGCCATCTTTCATAATTACGATTCGATCAGCCATGGTCATCGCTTCGGTTTGGTCATGTGTCACATAAATTGTCGTAGTTTCTAAACGTTGGTGTAGTTTAGCGATTTCAGCACGCATGGCTACACGTAATTTTGCATCCAAGTTTGATAAAGGTTCATCCATTAAAAAGACTTTGGCATCACGGACAATTGCCCGGCCAAGTGCAACACGTTGGCGTTGTCCACCAGAAAGCGCCGCAGGTTTACGTTGTAAGTACTCTGTTAAGCCCAGAATATCCGCAGCATTTTCCACCCGTTTTTTAATTTCAGCTTTATCATATTTTCTTAGTTTTAAACCAAAAGCCATGTTATCAAAAACAGTCATATGCGGATAAAGCGCATAGTTTTGGAAAACCATGGCAATATCACGATCTTTCGGTGCAACGTCATTCATGACTTTGTCCCCAATTGATAATTCACCTTCAGTAATATCTTCTAAGCCAGCAATCATTCGCAATGTTGTTGATTTACCGCAACCAGAAGGTCCGACAAAGACGATAAATTCACGGTCTGTAATTTCTAAGTTAAAATCTGTAACAGAATAATGTTCTGCATTGTCATATTTTTTATACACATTTCTAAGCGCCATTTCCACCATTTGATACGTCACTCTTTTCTTTTTGATTTGTTACTCATAGTTTAAATGAAAACGCTATCTTTCAGCAAGGGAGAGTTGCACAAGAAAAAGAAGACTTTTTCGTCAAGGTGACAAAGGACAAACACTCTCAGCGGATTTATCGCTAAACTTTTGTTATAATATAACAAAGACAGGAGTTGGATAACATGAAAATCGCTTTAATCGCTCATGATCGTAAAAAAACATTAATGATCAAACTAGCAACCGCTTATAAACATATTTTAGAAAAACATGAATTGTATGCAACGGGAACGACAGGCATGAAAGTGATGGAAGCAACTGGCTTACCCGTGCATTGCTTTAAATCGGGGCCATTAGGTGGGGATCAACAGATTGGCGCAATGATATCAGAAGACAACATTGATTTAGTTATTTTTTTAAGAGATCCTCTTTCCGCACAACCACATGAACCAGATGTGACAGCTTTGATTCGTCTAAGTGATGTCTATGAAATTCCTTTAGCGACCAATATCGGCAGTGCTGAAATTCTTTTGAGAGGTGTCGAGGCGGGGTTTGCGGACTTCCGTGAGGTTATCCATGAAGGGGATCGTCGACCGTTAGCTTTTTAGAGAACCTTAATGGTTATTTTGACTATTTTGTGGTATATTTTATGAGGACTTTTGTCCAAATAAAATAACAGAGTAGGAGACAAAGCGTTAAGTGCTAAAAGGATGGGATGTTGCCTTTTGGACGAAGAACATAAATAGTGTGTTGCTAGAAAGCAAAGGTTCTTACTTTGCTTATCATCAGAACAACACGTTCAGCTTTTTAATGTTCGCGGTTTTGTTTTCGCATTCGCTGCATGGTTCGTCATGTAGCAGCTCTTAGAGGAGATGCTAAAAATGACAAAGAAAAAATTTGGCACAAAATCCATTGCGTTAATGGGCGTACTCATTGCGGTGGTCGTTGTCTTTTCACGCTTTTTTGCGTATGAAACAACGTTTTTAAAAATCAGTTTCACGTTTATCCCAGAATCATTGATTGGGATGATTTTCGGACCTTTTTGGGCTGGAATCGGCACGGCGTTGGCTGATGTAGTAGGAATGCTGCTTTTTCCAAAGGCAGGCTATTTTCCTGGGTTTACTTTAAATGCCTTTTTGGCTGGTGCTATTTATGGTTATTTCTATTATAAGAAAGAAATGACATGGCAACGAGTGATTTTGGCGACATTGTTGGTCACCGTTTTAATTAATATCATTTTAACTCCTTTGTGGTTAAGTTTAATGTATGGCGTCAATCTAGCAAATTTTGCTTGGTGGGTGCCACGCTTAATTAAAACAGTTATTTTCTTTCCTATTCAAGTAATTGCCACTTATTATTTAGGCAATAAAATTCCCTTTAAACGTTTATTTGGAAAGCCATTATCTGAATTAGATCAATAAATTTAAAATTAAAAGAGTCACTTTTCATCATCCCAGAAAAGTGACTCTTTTTTATTGTGCTTTTTGATTAAACTGTGCTTCGTAAAGGTCACGATAATAACCCTGTTCTTTTTGCAATAATTCGTCATGGGTGCCAATTTCAACTACTTGACCATTGTCCATAACTAGAATTTTTTCAGCACTTTTGATTGTTGCTAAGCGATGGGCAATAACAAAACTGGTCCGGCCAGTCATCATTTGTAAAAAAGCATCCTGAATTTTTTGCTCAGTCAACGTATCAACTGAACTGGTCGCTTCATCTAAAATAAGCATCGGCGGATTACTAATCATCGTGCGTGCAATAGTCATTAGTTGTCGTTGTCCTTCAGAAATTTTAACGCCTTGGGAACCAATCTGAGTATCTAGTCCTTGAGGTAAACGCATGACGAAATCAAAAATATGGGCTTTTTTCATGGCTTCTATAATTTCTTCGTCAGAGGCTTCAGGATTTCCGTACGTTAAATTTTCCCGAATGGAGCTATCGAATAGCCAAGTATCTTGGAGAACCATGCCAAAACTTTTTCGCAAGCTATCCCGAGTAATTTGAGTAATGTCGTGAGTATCAACCGTAATTTGGCCACGGTCGACCTCGTAAAAGCGCATTAACAAATTCACTAATGTTGATTTACCCGCACCAGTTCGCCCAACAATGGCAATTGTTTCTCCTGGTTCAGCAATTAAATTAAAGTTTTCGATTAAAGGTCGCGTCGGCGTGTAAGAAAAATCAACGTCTTTAAATTCAACACGGCCTCGCGCTTCTTTCAAAACAATTGCGTTCGGGGCATCAGGACGTTCAACTGGTTGATCCATCATATCAAAAGTACGTTCCAATCCAGCTAAGGCTGCTTGGATTTGGTTGGTGATTCCTGAGAGTTCAATAAAAGGTTTAGAAAATTGACTAGAGTAAATGGTGAAACTGGAAATAACACCAACTGTGACTAAAGGATTGCCACTTAAAACTAACAAGCCACCGACTAATCCAATCGATAAATAAGATAAATGGTCAATAAATCGAGAAAGCGGATTGGTTAAGGAAGAAGAAAACTGAGCCTTCTGTCCTTTTTCATACAACGTTTGATTCAATGCTTCAAATGTTTCTTGCGTAGCTTGTTCTTGTTGAAAGGCTTTAACAATTTTTTGGTTGCCAACCATTTCTGAAACGAAGCCGGAAATTTCACCAACAATCGTTTGTTGTGCAGCAAAGTTTTTTTGTGAAGCTTTTGCAACAAGCCAGTTTACAATAAAAATAATCGGCGTACTGATAAGAACCACTAATGTGAGCAGGGGACTTAGCCGAATCATAAAGAGCAAAGCAACAACGACGGTGGCCATGCCGGAAAATAATTGGTTGAAGACAGCCGAGCAAGCCATTGAAATATTGTCAATATCGTTGGTAAAGCGACTGACGATATTTCCGTGTGACGTTTGGTCATAATAACTTAACGGTAGTTGATTTAAATGGGCAAAGGCATCTTTTCTCAGCTGTGTGGTCGATAAATAAGACACGCGATTACCGAGACGTTGAATCAGCCATTGACTTAGAACGGTTACGAGTAAAATCCCTGCTAATAAACCTAAAATTTTGATGAGTTGCGCAGCATTGACTTGTCCTTTACCAACCATTGTATCAACGGATTTACCTATATAATAAGTCATGAGGACAGTCGAAAAACCACTGAGAATTCCTAGGATTAAGGCGCCGATAATTTCTTTTGGATAGCGTAGTAAATACGGCTTAAAACGTGAGAAGGCGCCAAAATGAATTTTTTTAGTTTGCATGGGTATCCTCCTCCTGTGACGCAACGATTTCTTGATACTCTTTAGAAGAAGTAAGTAATTCTTCGTGGGTGCCAAGGCCAGCGACTTTTCCACTATCTAGGACTAAAATTTGATTCGCCGTTGCAATCGAACTCACGCGTTGTGAAATTAAAATAACGGTTGTCTCTGCTCGTTCTTTTTGTAAAGCACGGCGCAGATTCAAATCTGTTTGATAGTCGAGGGCGCTCAAGGAATCATCTAAAATAAGTAAATGTGGTTTCCTAATCAAGGCACGGGCAATGGTCAACCGTTGTCTTTGTCCACCAGAAAAGTTTTTTCCGCCTTCGTTAACAGGCGTGTCTAACCCTTGGTCTAATTGTTCAACAAATTCTTTACATTGGGCGATAGCTAATGCTTCCCAACAGTCTTCATCAGTTGCATTTGGTTTGCCCCATTGTAAGTTTTCTCGAATAGTCCCTGTAAATAAGACGGCAGTTTGTGGGACACTTGCCACTTGTTGGCGTAAAGTAAAGAGTGGCCAATCGCGCACATTTATACCATTAATAAAAAGGTTTCCTGCACTCACATCATAAAATCTGGGAATGAGTTGGGTTAAGGTACTTTTCCCGCTGCCGGTAGGTCCTGTGATGCCGAGAATTGAGCCTTTAGGAATCGTAAAATTGATATTTTCCAAAGCCAAACCGGCCTCTGGTTCATAGCGAAAATCTACATGGTCAAAGGTAATATCACCAAATTGTGGCGATGTTTTTGCTGATTCTGGTGTATCTGTTAACTGACTTTCTACAGTTAAAACCTCATTGACACGGTTTGCGGAAGCGGCGGCTCGCGTAAAAATTACCACGAGATTAGAAGCAACAATTAAAGCGAGCATCATTTGATTCATATAATTGATCAAGGCTAAAACTTCCCCTTGTTGCAGAGAACCAAAAGAAACTTTTAAGCCACTAAAATAAAGTAAAAATAAAATTCCAACATTCATAATCAAAGTGGTTAAAGGCGTTAATAAAGCAGAGACATTCGATACACGAATGTAAATATCGCCTAAATCATCTGAAGCTTTATCAACATGTCGTTGCTCTGTTTCCTTTCTAGCAAACGCACGGATCACACGGACACCGCTTAAGTTTTGGCTGATTTGACGGTTTAACCGATCCAAATATTCTTGGACTTTTTGATATAAAGGCACAGTCACTTTAATGATAATAAAGAGAATAAGGCTAAAAATTGGTAAAAGTAATAGGAAAAGAAAGCCCATCTGCACGTCAATGTAAAAAGCCATGACCACAGAACCGATACTTAAAAAAGGTGTCCGAATGACCAACCGAATAAACATCGCTAAAGCCAATTGAAGCTGGTTGATATCGTTTGTGATCCGAGTGATGAGGGTATCTGTACCAAAACTATTCAATTCTTTGTGTGAAAGCTGATTAATTTTCTTCATTAATTGATTTCTTAGCTCTGTTCCAAAACCTTGCGAAGCGACTGAAGCATAATATTGACAAATCATGACAAAAAATAAACCAACTAACGACATAACAAGCATCCAGAGGGCCATTTCTATGACAGTCTGTCGGTCGTTTTGACGAATACCGACATCGACTAAGTGAGCCATGAATAAGGGCAAGACTAACTCGAAACAAGCTTCTAAAAATTTGAAGACTGGACCGAGGATAATTTGTTTTCGATAATTTTTTGCGTATTTCAATAAACCAAACATAAGATTCCTCCCTTTGCTGCTCTCATTGTAGCCTAATCTTTCAATGAAAGAAAGTTGTTCGCTACATTTTCTTAACTTCTGGTAAAATAGAAGAAAAGAGTAAAGAAGTGGAGAGTGGTAGAAACATGGAAAAAATGAGTCAGATTATTTTGTTATTTTTTATTTATTCCTTTATCGGTTGGTTATGGGAAACGGTGTATTGTTCATTAAAAGCTAAAAAATTTGTTTATCGAGGATTTTTGGTAGGGCCCTATTGTCCTATTTATGGATTTGGGGTCTTAAGCGTTCTCTATTTTGTGGAACCCTTTGAAAACAATCTCTTGGTATTGTATATCGGATCGGCTGTTTTAGTGACAATTTTAGAATATGTCACTAGTTATGGCTTGGAAAAACTGTTCCATGCCTCTTGGTGGGATTATCATGATGTACCTTTTAATTTAAACGGTCGCGTGGCTTTACCGGTTTCTCTTTTTTGGGGATTGGGGTGTGTCTTGATTGTCAAAGTTATTCAACCAGAAATCGCTAAAGTTGTCAGCTTTTTACAAGTAACCTTTGGCAACTACTTAGCCCTTTGCATAGTGATTGTAATGGGGCTTGACTTAATTTATACGTTGCTGAACATGCAAGGTTTCAAAAAACTTATTACCGAGATGGGACAAACGTTGGAAACGAACCAACAAGAATTTAAGCAACGGTTGAACACAAAAATGGAAATTGCTACAGCTGATTGGCAGAAGTTAAAAGAGCGAACCAAAAAAGAGCATTTCCAAAATCGATTAAATTTCCAACAACGTCGTTTTATTAACAATTACCCAAAACTAACTTTAAAAAACATTAAAAATTCCAAAGAAGTGCGGCATCTCTTAGAAGATTTGAAGAAGAAAGGCCAATAATTAACAAAAAATATTACAAAATATTTCAATCAATGGTCTAATGGGATGAAAAAAAGAAAAATCGTCAAAAGCTAGTTTTTAAGGCGTCTTAAGAAATTCTTAAAGAATTGAGATAGAAATGGACTAATGAATAAACGCAGGATAAAAAAAGAGTTGCATTTAAATTGTAACAAATTGTAACACGATTGAAATAAAACAAGCCCTCCTGACTAGTATAATGAGTAGGTGTTTTAGATAAGTTAGGAAAGGTGTTGGATTTAGTGAAGGTTAAAAAGTTGATACCATTTTTAACAACAATGATGCTTATCAATTTTGGACTTCCAGTCGCTGCGGCAGCAGAATCACTTGATTCGTTGCAAGAAAAAGAAGCGCAAGCGAAACAATCTGGGGAGTTAATTAGTAAAGAAATCAATTCAGCCTTAGATGATGTAAATGCTAAATATGCGGAAATCGAACGTTTAAAAACGCAAATTTCAAAAGCGGAAGAGACGTTGAAAACTTCGAAAGAGGAAATAGAAAAAACAGAAAAAAATATTTCTCGTCGTAAAGAAGCTGTTGGCGATCGTATGAAGGATATTCAATTAAATGGCGACCAACGTACTTGGCAAGCCTTATTAGATGCAGAAAATTTATCAGATTTCTTTAATCGGGCCTACGCCATGACCGTTTTACAAAACTTTGAACGGGAAAAGATTGAAAGCTTAACTAGCGAAAAAGAAAAGTTAGCTGCATTACAAGAAAAAGTTGAAAATACGCAAACAACTTTAAAACAAAATGAAGAGAAATTACAAGTTGAAGCTTCTTCAATGAATAATAAAGTCTCTGAGTTAAAAGAAAAAATGGCGAATAATGAAGAATTATTGGCTCAAATTTCGACAGACAAACAAAAAGAGCAACAACGCTTAGTCAGCGAAAAAGCAGCAGCTGAGGCACAGAAAAAACGTGCGGCAGAAACTGCCAAAGCAGAAGCAGCGAAGAAACAAGCAGCTGCCGACAAACAAGCGCAAGCAGATGCGGCGGCTAAACTAGAAGCCGAAGCTGCTGAAGAGTCAAGCAGTCAAGCATCAAGCTCTTCTACAAGTACAGAAAGCAGTAGCACTGAATCTTCAAGTTCTGCTAGTTCATCCGAATCGTCATCAACGACAGAATCAACGACAGACGAATCATCAACACCAGGAACTGGCTCTGGTCGTGTGCTTCAGATGGAATCAACTGCTTATTCTTGGCGCGAAGCTGGTGCAAGTAATCTAAGTGCTACTGGCATTGACTTAAGTAAACAAAGCAATGTGATTGCAGTTGATCCGAGCGTAATTCCTCTGGGGTCATTAGTGAAAGTCTCTGGTTATGGCTTTGCTATTGCTGGAGATACAGGTGGCGCTATTCAAGGGAATATTATTGATGTTCATTTTGATTCGGTAGAGCAATGCATTGCTTGGGGACGACGTCAGGTTACAGTAGAAATTCAATAATAAATTTGTTATACTAAAGACAAGATAAAAGGAATTGGCTAAGTCAGTAATGATAGTAGCCAGTTTTTTTTTAGTTAAATGTAAAGGAGAATTACAATGATTCGCTCGGCAACAAAAGAAGACGGTCAAGCGATTGCTCGGCTGGTCCTAGTTATTTTAAAAGATATGGAGTTACCAATTTTAGAAGA
The DNA here is from genome assembly GCF_001811595.1 of Enterococcus sp. HMSC078F03. NCBI lineage: Bacteria > Bacillati > Bacillota > Bacilli > Lactobacillales > Enterococcaceae > Enterococcus > Enterococcus sp. HMSC078F03. Next base: position 54,779 of record NZ_KV805572.1, read on the forward strand.
AGTCTCAGAAGAACAAATGATTGACCTATTAGCAGAGGCAACGGCGTATCCAACCTATCGCTATGGCTATCAACGAATTTTAGTTTATGAACATGCAGGTGAAGTTGCAGGGATTGCTGTCGGCTATCCTGCGGAAGATGAAAAGATTATTGATGAACCTTTAAGAGAAGTCTTTAAAAAACATGGCTTAGCAGAAGATGTTCGGCTATTTATTGAAGAAGAAACTTTGCCTAATGAATGGTATTTAGACACGATTTCAGTGGATGAACGTTTCCGTGGAATGGGCATTGGTTCTAAGTTATTAGATGCTTTACCTGAAGTAGCTAAAGCTAGCGGGAAGCGAGCTTTAGGTCTAAATGTTGATTTTGACAATCCAGGGGCGAGAAAGTTATACGCAAGCAAAGGCTTTAAAGATGTCACAACAATGACTATTAGTGGTCACTTATACAATCATATGCAAAAAGAAGTGTAAAAATAGAGGTCGGGACAGAAGCGTTTAACTCCGAGAAATAAGAAGGAATTTCCGAAAATTGTTCTATAATTTTTGGATAATTTCGGCTTATTTCCGAAGGAGTTGCTTCTGTTCCCGCCGTTTATCAATTTTTAAGCCTGGGACAAAAATCCAAAGTGATTTTTGTCCCAGGCTCTATTTTTCATTAATCCGTTAAAGGATCAAAATCTAATCCAAAATCATCGGAAGTTTTTTGTTTTTTCTTATTATATAACCAGTAGTCAAGGACAGCTGCTATGCAGATGCACAACGGTGCGTCCTCATCATTGGCAACAGTTAAAACAAAATAGTCGCCTGTACAAAGCATGGTTTTATCCATTGACATGATTTTTTTATGGACTTGATAAATTGAATATTGGTGCGCTTTGATATCCCCAACAACTGCCCAGTGAAGGCCTTGAACATAATAGAAATCAGCATTCAAATTGAACAGTTTCCGTAGAGTACCCACTTTTTCAAAACGCTGATATAACTCAAATCGTGTGCCAAAAGTCCAAGAAACTTGTTTAATACTGGCTAAAATTTCTCCGTTCATTGCATATAAAGAAAGCGCATCTCCTCGTGTGCCCCAGCGCCCCACCAATAGAAAAAGTGAACGGCCTGCTTGGTCTTTCACGATGGTTCGCGTAACTTTTCCTAACTGTTGTTCTTGAATAAAAAATTCAGACACGACACGATCTCCTTTCTATATATAAATGAGTGCTGTAACTGGTAGTGCTTATTACAAATCTTCTCTTATTGCACGCAGGATGGCTTCGCCAACACCATTTTCTAAATTAGTGGCTGTTTCATATTTAGCATATTCTTTTAATTCCAGTTCGGCATTGCCCATTGCAAAACTTACCCCAGCCCATTGAATCATGCTGACGTCATTTAAATTATCACCAATAGTCATGACTTGTTCAGCGGGAATCCCACGTTCTTTAGCGACGCGCGCAACCGCAATCCCTTTTTGTGCTAGGCGGTGGTTAATTTCAATATTATTAAGCGCAGAAGAGGTAACAACCAAATCATCTAGTTCTTCTACTTCCATCCCAGCAGGACCTAATACTTTCGGCCCATCCATACTGAAGCCAATAATTTTAAGGACTTCAATCGAATCATCTTTTAAAATGTCGTCTAAACGATCGACATAGGTAATATGCAATAAAGATAGGTGTGCTGAAGCCATGGCAATCGCCACTTTATAAGTTAAATGGGGCATGGATTCTGCAATATGAGCGGCAAAGTTTTCAATTCTTTTTTCTTGATGTTCAGAAAAAATACCTTTATTTGTAGAGATTTCATAGTAAACATTGTGTTGACTCAAAATAGTTAGTACTTCTGTTACTGTTTCTTTTTCGATCCCAGCCGTGAAAAGTGAGTGTCCATCTTTGTCGAATACTTGGGCGCCGTTTAAAGTAATCATGGCGCAGTCAATTCCGGCTTCTTCTAACGCGGGTTTCGCTTCGGTATATGCGCGGCCAGTAGCAACCATAAATTCGATTCCTAAACGTTCCGCTTCGCGAATTGCTGAAGCGTTATCATTTGTGATGCTCATTTTTGCATCTAAAAGTGTTCCATCCATATCTGAAGCAATTAATTTAATCATCGATTCTCTACACCTCATTATCTATTTAAAGCTTACCTATAGTTTACCACGTTTTTCCAAGAGAAAGTACCCAGAAATTTCTTGTCAGGTTTGGAGAAATTCGTTATGCTTAGAGAGCGAAGGAGTGAGCATTATGAAAGAAATTATTCACAATAGTTGGCAAACCGTTTTATCTGCTGAATTTGAAAAACCATATTATCAAGAATTGCGGGAATTTTTGAAAAAAGAATATCAGACACAAACGATTTATCCAGATATGTATCATTTATTTTCAGCGTTAGAACTAACCCCTTTTGAAGAAGTAAAAGTAGTGATTTTGGGACAAGACCCATATCATGGACCCAATCAAGCACACGGACTAAGTTTCTCTGTCCAGCCAGGTGTGAAAGTGCCGCCATCTCTTGCGAATATTTACAAAGAATTACAAGCTGATTTAGGGTACCAACCCGTCAACCATGGCTTTTTAGAAAGCTGGGCCAAACAAGGCGTGTTATTATTAAATACTGTGTTGACCGTTCGGGCAGGTCAAGCTTATTCCCATCGAGGTAAAGGGTGGGAGCAACTGACAGATGTCATTATCGAAAAGTTGAATGAGCGTGAAAAACCCGTTGTTTTCATTTTATGGGGACGTCCAGCTCAAGAAAAAATTAAAATGATTGATACGACTCGGCATGTGATTATCAAATCGCCACATCCAAGTCCATTGTCAGCGCATCGTGGTTTTTTTGGCTCACGTCCGTTTTCTCAAGCGAATGCTGCTCTAGAACGTTTAGGGGAAACGCCGATTGATTGGCAACTTCCTGAAACAGTGTAGTGTAACAGTGTATGCTGTTATAGTGTAGAAGAGTTAGTTTGTGAAAAGTTTATCGGATTATTGGTTTTTTTGACTAATACAGCTAGAAAAAACTGTTATTTTCTTTGAGAATAGTGTATGATGGATTTTGTAAATATAAAACTGGAGGGTTTATCGTGGAATTATTCGATAGCTTAAAATTTAAAGTCGTACGCCGTAATATCAAAATTGTTTTCCCTGAAGCAACAGATCCTAGAATCTTAGGTGCTGCTGCCCGCTTAAAATCTGATGAATTAGTAGAACCAATCTTAATTGGTGATCCAACAGATATCGCAAATGCTGCTATGGCTCGTGGAATCAACACATCAAACTTTATTATTATCAACCCCAATGATTATGAAAAATGGGATGAAATGGTCGAAGCATTTGTTGAACGCCGTAATGGAAAAGCTACTAAAGAAGATGCTGAAAAAATCTTAAAAGATGTCAACTATTTCGGTACTATGTTAACTTACATGGGTATTGCTGATGGTATGGTTAGTGGTGCTATCCACTCAACAGGTGATACAGTTCGTCCTGCGTTACAAATTATTAAAACAAAACCAGGTGTGAGCCGTACAAGTGGTGCCTTCTTAATGATTCGTGGTCGTGACCAAGAAAGATATTTATTCTCAGACTGCGCGATTAACGTGAACCCAACTGCACAAGAATTAGCTGAAATTGCTGTTGATAGTGCCAAAACAGCTGAATTATTTGACATTGAACCAAAAGTTTCATTGTTAAGTTTTTCAACAAAAGGTTCTGCAAAAGCACCAGAAGTAACAAAAGTTGCTGAAGCTACAAAAATTGCGCAAGAATTAGCACCTGAATATGCGATTGATGGTGAATTACAATTTGATGCTTCTTATGTATCTTCTGTCGCACAATTAAAAGCGCCCAACTCAAAAGTGGCTGGAGAAGCAACAGTCTTTGTATTCCCAGATTTACAATCAGGAAATATTGGCTACAAAATTGCTCAACGTTTAGGTAACTTTGAAGCAATTGGCCCAATCTTACAAGGATTGAACAAACCAGTTTCTGATTTATCACGTGGTGCAAACGAAGAAGATGTTTATAAATTATCAATCATTACAGCTGCTCAAACATTAATGAACGACTAATTAACTATGTCAAAGCATGATAAATAAGCAAAGTAGAAGTTGAGGTTCCCAGGACACTTGGGCCTCAACTTTATTTTTTTGAAGCTGCCACTAGTCAACTTATTGAATTTTCGGTATACTTTCATACATAGATTCTTGCAGATGGGAGGCAAAAAAATGAACATTGTCCTGAACAATCCATTGGAAACAGAAGCAATTGCTAAAATCATTGGACAAAAGGCACAAGCTGGTGATGTAATTGTCCTGACTGGTGATTTAGGGGCCGGTAAGACGACAATGACGAAAGGGATTGCTTTAGGATTAGGCATTTCCCAAATGATTAAAAGTCCCACCTATACGATTATCCGCGAATATCCACAAGGACGACTTCCGTTATACCATATGGATGTTTACCGTGTTGAAGAGGGTGCGGATGAATTAGGGTTAGATGAGTATTTTGAAGGAGATGGGCTATCCGTTGTAGAATGGGGCAGCTTGATTGAAGAAGAATTGCCAGAAGATTATTTAGAAATTATTTTAAATAAAGATTCTCAAGAAGCTGACAAGAGAGTTCTTGAATTCCGCGGAACTGGTCCGTTGGCAGAAGAAAGAATAGCAGAGATTCTACAAGTGTGGGAGGCTCGCGAATATGACTGAACAAACATTTTCTATTCGAGAAGCAGTGCCTACTGATGCGGATCAATTACTATCTGTGATGTCAAAAATTGGGAGTGAAACGCCCTATTTGGTAATGGATGAGCGAGGAATGGCCATGTCGACAACAGAATTGGCTGAAAATCTAGCAACACTCTATGAATCACCAAATAATGTTTTATTGGTGGCATTAGCGGGAAAAGCGATCATTGGGACCGCTTCTGTGTCTGCTTCTTCTAAAAAGCGGATGGAGCATATTGGTGAAATTGGCATTAGTATTTTAAAAGAGTACTGGGGCTATGGACTGGGCAGTATCCTGATGGAAGAACTTATTCGCTGGGCGCATGAAAGTCATGTTATTCGTCGCTTGGAATTAACGGTACAGGATCGCAATCAACGAGCGATTCACGTCTATAAAAAATTAGGGTTTGAAACAGAAGCAATTATGCCTCGAGGCGCCAAAACAGACCAAGGTGAATTTTTAGATGTTCATTTAATGCGTTTGCTGATTGATTAATTATTGGTTAATAATTTTAATTTCTTAAATAATCGAACGATAATTGCATGAAAAAACAAAATTTTCGCAATTATCGTTTGTTTCATATTTATTTTTCTGATATTTTTGTTATAATTATAGAAGAATTTAACGAAAAAATGAAAATTTATTTTGGGAAGGAATGTAAGAAATGGCGAAGGCGACGAAAATGAATGTTAACTATCGAGAGTCGATTTTGGATCGTGCGTATCGTTTAGAGCTAATAAAAAAAGATGAGTATGCAAAACATCAAGAAAAATTATCATTATTAAATGAAAAATTGTCTGACGGGGAACCAGCTCAATTTGATGCAAAAGAAGAAACGTTTTGGAAAAAAATTTCGCAAAAAGTTATTTTATAAAAGTAATACATACGAATAAGAGCGTACACATAGAAAGAAGCGTAAGCAGTGTCAAACTGCTTACGCTTCTTTTTTAATGAATAGGAATAACTGTTTCACGCTTAATTAATTTGTGAGGAATAACGAGACGGACACCATTCGTCAATTCTTCATGGATTAATTCATATAATTTTTTCATCGCCATTCGACCTAATTCTGACGTGTCGATGTCAATGCTTGTTAGATAAGGATGTGTCAATGTTGAAAAGATTGAGTTGTTAAAACTAATAATGGATAACGTTTCAGGAACTTGATAACCATAGATTTGCGCAAGTTGCATCGTCCGCAAAGCAAAGATATCATCAATCACCACCAACGCCGTGGCATTATTTTGATGAAGAATGTCATCGAAAGCCATGTAATCTTCAGGTTTTTCTAACGCAACGCTTGGTAAAACAGTTAATCCTTGCATCATCATTGCTTTTTGATAACCAAAGTAACGTTCAAAGTACAAACTTTCATGCGTTGTATTGGTCACAAATAAAATATTTTTATGGCCGTTTTCAATTAAAAATTCTGTCGCTTGTTTCCCTAATAATTGATTATCATTATCCACGTAAACTATTTCCGTTTCATGTTGGTAAGGTTGACCGATTAAAGTAAAGGGAATGTTGTTTTCGTATAAGTAATCAATGACGGGGTCCTTACTATCTGAATACACAAGAATAAAACCGTCCACTTGTTTTTGAAGATGCATTCTTTTAACGTTTTCCAATAGTACATCAAAACTTTTGGCAGTTGCAATAGCAGTAGTCATATCGTAAAGACGGGCTTCCTCGTTGATGGCTTCCATAATTTCTAAATAAAATGGATTCCCTAACCGTTCTTTCGAATCTAAAGGAGGTAAAATTACGCCAATGGCACTTGAAATTCGTTTACCCAAATTCCGTGCCGTCATATTTGGCACATAGCCTAAGTCATCCATGACTTTTCGCACTTTCTTTTTTGTCGATTCAGAAATACTTGGATGATCGTTAATGACACGCGAAACGGTTGAAGTTGCAACCCCCGCTTTCTTAGCGACATCTTTTACTGTAATTGCCATTTTTGCCACGCCTTTCTTAGTGATTATAGAAGGTTAAATTGATAAACCGTTTGGTAGGTTTGCTTTTTATTAGCTGGTAATAAAATAGAGCCCCACTGAGGATGATGAACAATGTCTGGATACTCTTGAGGTTCAATTGCTAAGCCATAGTTTGAATGCATCGCTTGTCCATTAATAGAAAAAGGAGCCTCAAAACCAGTCGTAGAAAATAATACCATACTTTGGTTCGTTGTTGCTATCGTCATTTTTCTTCCAGAAGTAGGTTCTTGTAAGCATAATTGTGGCTGTCTTAAGTCAGAGCCAACTAAGGGGAAAACATCATCTAACCCAGTTGGATAGCGTTGGAGGATTGTTTCGATAGGTGTCAGTTCATTAAAACGTATGGATAGTTCAGAAGCTGGTAAAATCCGTCCAGTAGGCAGCTTATTATCGTCTAATTCTAACATACCTTGACAGTTCAAAGATAGCAAATGTGACAGAATGTCTAACTTTCCATTGCCAGATAAATTAAAGTAGGCGTGGTTTGTAGGATTAAAAAGTGTTTCCTGTTTACTCCGTCCAGTACTGATCATTCGTAAATGATTATCCTCTAGCTGGTAGGTGATGGTGGCCTCAATTGGTCCGGGATAGCCAGAAAGGGTGTCGGTTAAATGAAAAGCAACGCCGATGATATCCTTTTTTTCAAAGGGCTCGACTGTCCAATATTGAAAAGACCACCCCTTTGAGCCACCATGGATATGATGACCGTCGCTATTTTGTTCTAATATTCCATTTTGCCAATGGCCATTACGAATACGTCCAGCAACTGGTCCAACAGTGGCGCCAAAAAAGCTTTGATCCTTTAATACATCTTGATACGAATCATACGATAAAAGGATATTTTCCCAATGATTATTTTTGTTTGGCATCAAAAGTTGATGTAGGCGCGCGCCATAATTGAGAAGAACGACTTCTAAAAAGTCGTTCTTCAAAGTAATTTTTTTTAAGTTTGTGTTTGGAATACCGGTTACGGTGATACGATTATCCTTCATGATCAAGCCACACTTTTTTTAAGTAATCAAACGTTAAAGCGCTCGTCTCTGGCACGATGGGCAACCCTTCGCCTAACTCTTCTTTGCGGCCAACGCCAACAGGCTGCGCTCCACTAGCAAGAATCGCTTGAATCCCAGCTTTGGCATCTTCAATGCCAAGACATTCTGCTGGTGTCAAATCAATTTCTTTCGCAGCTAAAATGAAAATATCTGGAGCGGGTTTGCCTGCCTGAACGTCTGCTGGATTAGCAATGGCATCAAAAAGGGGCGTCAATTGCATTTTTTCTAAAAGGAAAGGCCCATTTTTACTTGCAGAAGCCAAGGCGATTTTAATATTGGCTTCACGTAATTCCGTTAATAAAGAAAGAATTCCTGGATAGACATCTTCAGGCGTAATTGCTTGGATCATTTCCAAGTAATAATCGTTTTTCCGTTGCGCTAACTGGGCAAATTCTTCAGAAGAAAACGTGCCTTCTTTTTTTCCGTATTTTAACAGTAACTGCAGAGAATCTTCACGGCTTACACCTTTCAATTGTTCGTTGAAAACACGGTCAATGGAAATTCCAATTTCGTTCCCTAATTTTTTCCAAGCGTGGTAATGAAATTCTGCTGTATCAGTAATAACGCCATCTAAATCAAACAAAACGCCTTTAAACATGAACTTCTTCCTTTCTGATCGGTAAAACTAATCGATCTTTTAATGTGTATTTTTGATCGTAAACAGTTAATGGAATTGCAGGGCCGTCGAGTAAAGTAAAGGCTACTTGGTCTGCTGCAACTTCAACAAATAGTAAACGATTCCGGTAATTAATGTGGAACGAGTAGGCTGTCCATGTCGCTGGTAAAAAGGGTGCAAATTTTAGTTGTTGATGGTCCGTTTTCATTTGGGCAAAACCTTGCACAATCGCTAGCCAACTACCAGTCATTGAGGTAATGTGTAAGCCATCTTCTGTATCATTATTGTAATTATCTAAGTCAAGGCGCGCTGTTCGTTGATACATTTCCACTGCTTTTTCTTCCATGCCTAATTCAGCAGCTAATACAGCATGAATGCTTGGTGAAAGGGAAGATTCATGGACAGTCATTGGTTCGTAAAAATTAAAGTTCCGGCGTTTTTCTTCTAAAGAAAAGGCGTCATTAAAGAAATAAATTCCTTGAAGAACATCGGCTTGTTTAATGAAACAAGACCGCAAAATTTTATCCCATGACCAATGTTGATTTAAAGGCAGCTCACTAAGTGGTAAATCAGAAACAGGCATTAAATCTTTATCTAAGAAAGTGTCATGTTGTACAAAAATGCCTAATTCATTATCCACTGGGAAGTACATATTCTCTACAATGTCTGCCCATTTAGCTAATTCGTCGTCTGCAATTTTGAGCGTTGTTTCTTCTTGGAATTTTAAATAAGACTCACGTGTGTAACGTAGAACCCACGCAGCGATGGTATTGGTATACCAGTTATTGTTGATATTATTTTCATATTCATTTGGCCCCGTTACGCCATGAATCATATATTGTTTATGACGTTGGGAGAAGTGGACCCGATCTGCCCAAAAACGAGCGATTGCCACAAGCACTTCTAGACCAGCATCTTTTAGATAGTCTTCGTCTCCTGTATAGTTGACATAATTATAAATCGCATAAGCAATCGCACCATTTCTGTGAATCTCTTCAAAAGTGATTTCCCATTCGTTATGACATTCCACACCAGTAAAAGTAACCATTGGGTAAAGCGCACCCTTTAACCCTTGTTGTTGGGCATTATGAATGGCTTGAGGCAATTGATTGTGGCGATATTTCAGTAGATTTTTAGTAACTTCGGGCTTAGCCAACGCCAAGTAAAGTGGGACAGCATATGCTTCGGTATCCCAGTATGTGGCACCGCCATATTTTTCGCCAGTAAAGCCTTTTGGTCCGATATTTAAACGATCGTCTTCACCATAGTAGGTTGAGAAAAGTTGGAAAAGATTAAAACGAATGCCTTGTTGGGCTTCGTCATCTCCTTCAATAACAACATCAGCTAATTGCCAACGTTTTGCCCAAGCGGCAGCTTGCCTAGCTTTTGCTTCAGGGTACAAGGTAGTCATTTCTGCAAATAATTCGTTTACTCGTGTGATTTGTTGCGTTTCTGGCACATCACGGCTGGTAACGACAAGCACTTCTTTTGTGATGGCGGTCGTATCACCTTCTTTTAAGGACACTGTCAATTCTGCGGTTAAAGCCAAGGGTTGTTGTGTATATGTAGGCACAACAGCGGCTCCATCGATGAAATGGCGCATGCCTGCAGTCACTGTAAAACGCTCTATTTCAAAGTTGTTAGGAATGGTCTTAGTCGTAACAAAGCCAAGTGTTTCTTGTGTTTCAATAGCTCTTTCTTCCCAAAAATGTTCTTCATAATTGCTGTCTTCATTTTGAACATCGCCATCCAATTTTGAGTGAAGAGTGATTGTTCCTGTACCTTCCAGCATTTCAATTGTTAAGTGGATGTAAGCTGCTTCTTTTTTTTCTAAGCTTAAAAAACGTTCAAAAGAGAAGCGCACTTTGTTCTTCGGTGTTTGGATGGTGAATTGCCGAGAAAGGACCCCATTTTGCATGTCTAATTCTAAAGAAAAATCTTCGTAAGGTGTAGTGGCTAAATCAATTGTTTGTCCATCAATTTGTAAGTCCATTGCGATGAAATTAATTGCGTTAATCACTTTGCCAAAATATTCAGGATAACCATTTTTCCACCAACCAACACGTGTTTTGTCTGGATACCAAACACCTGCTAAATAGGTTCCTTGATGGTGGTCGCCAGAATAGTGTTCTTCAAAATTTCCCCGCATCCCCATATAGCCATTGCCAATGCTCGTTAATGATTCTTGTAAACGTAAATTTTCTTTATCTAAGTGTGTAGTACGGATTTTCCAAGGATCAATTTGGAATAAACGTTTGATTTGTTTCATGAGAATCCCCCTCAGTGATTTTATTGATAGGTCTATCATAAACGCAACCGATTGCATTAGTCAATAGTCAATGCTTAAAAAGTGTAATCTTATGAATAAAAGCTGAAACAAAGGTAGGATAGAAGGAGCTTTATTTGCTTTATTAAAAGACGAAATAAAAAGGGATTAAGTAGTAGAGAGTTGTTTTCCACAATATTTTTGAAATTAAAGCATTTACAAAAAGGAAACAGGAGTATATAATGGCAACATAACGAAACCGATTGCGTAAGGAGTGGCAGGAATGAAAAAAATGTTTAGTTTTGAGTTTTGGCAAAAATTCGGGAAAGCTTTAATGGTCGTTGTGGCAGTAATGCCCGCAGCGGGTTTAATGATTAGTATTGGGAAATCGCTTCCCTTAATCGATCCTAATTTAGGTTTGTTAGTAACAACAGGCGGAGTTCTGGAGAGTATCGGTTGGGCAATTATTGGCAACTTACATTTACTATTTGCGTTAGCAATAGGTGGCAGTTGGGCCAAAGATCGTGCAGGTGGCGCATTTGCAGCGGGGATTTCTTTTGTTTTAATCAATCGTATTACTGGAGCCATTTTTGGTGTAACAAATGAAATGTTGGCAGATGAACAAGCTTTCACGCATACCTTATTTGGCACCAAGATTATGGTGAAGGGATTCTTTACAAGTGTCTTAGAAGCTCCGGCATTAAATATGGGTGTTTTTGTAGGGATTATTGCTGGTTTTGTCGGTGCGATGGCTTACAACAAGTATTACAATTATCGGAAATTACCAGATGCGCTATCATTTTTTAATGGTAAACGGTTTGTCCCATTTGTCGTTATTTTGTGGTCTACAATTGTCTCAATTGCATTAGCACTTATTTGGCCAAATATTCAAGCGGGAATTAATAATTTTGGGTTATGGATTGCGCAATCTCAAGATAGTGCACCTATTTTAGCGCCATTCTTATATGGAACGTTGGAACGTTTGTTATTACCTTTTGGGTTACATCATATGTTGACGATTCCAATCAACTATACACAATTAGGTGGAACGTATGAAATTTTATCTGGCGCACAAGCTGGAACCCAAGTTTTTGGTCAAGATCCTTTATGGTTGGCTTGGGCAACAGACTTAGTGAATCTTAAAGGCGCTGGTGACATGAGCAAGTATCAGTTTGTCTTAGAAAATTGGACACCAGCTCGATTCAAAGTAGGCCAAATGATTGGTTCTTCAGGGATTTTAATGGGGATGGCTTTGGCGATGTATCGTAATGTCGATGCAGATAAAAAAGCTAAATATAAATCAATGTATTTTTCTGCTGCTTTAGCTGTTTTCTTAACTGGTGTGACAGAGCCGTTAGAATTCATGTTTATGTTTGCTGCAGTGCCGCTTTATGTGATTTATGCCGTAATCCAAGGTGCTGCTTTTGCAATGGCTGATATTTTACCATTGCGTGTGCATTCGTTTGGAAATATTGAATTGTTAACAAGAACACCGCTAGCAATAAAAGCTGGTTTAGGTGGCGATTTAATCAATTTTGTTTTAATGGTCATCATTTTTGGTGTTGTCACTTATTTCTTAGCGAATTTCTTAATTAAAAAATTTAATTACGCAACACCTGGAAGAAATGGAAACTATGACAATGATAACGGCGAAGAAATCGCATCTGGCGCGGCTGGTTCAGGCGTCGTCGATCAGCAAATCGCGCAAATTGTCTACTTACTTGGCGGTAAACAAAATATCAAAGAAGTTGATGCGTGTATGACACGCTTACGTGTCAGCGTAAAGGATCGAGAAAAAGTCGGTTCGGAAGAGGCGTGGAAACGGGCAGGTGCAATGGGCTTGATTGTGAAAGATAATGGCGTTCAAGCCGTTTATGGACCAAAAGCCGATGTTTTAAAATCCGATATTGAAGATTTACTAGCTTCCGGCGTTGACATTCCAGAACCAGTTATAGCAGAAAGTACAACAGGAGTGCCAACAACGAATTTCTTAGGCAAGAAAAAAGATTTCGTGGCTGTGGCGACAGGGGAAGTTATTCCAATGGCGCAAGTCAATGATCCTGTCTTTTCACAAAAAATGATGGGGGATGGATTTGCGGTTAAGCCTCTAGAAGGAGAAGTGGTGGCACCAATTTCGGGGAAAGTTCTAAGTGTTTTCCCAAGCAAACATGCGATTGGGCTACAAACAGAAGAAGGTATTGAAGTACTTGTCCATATGGGGATTGATACAGTCGAAATGGCAACACCTGCTTTTGAATCTTTTGTTAAAGAAGGACAATCATTGAAAGCTGGGACGAAACTAGCTAAAATGAACTTGGATGTGATTGAACAAGCTGGCAAAGAAACAACGATTATTGTCGCTTTTACAAACAGCGACAAAGTGGAACAAGTAGTCATTAATCAACTAGGAACCGCCACTGCGGGAACTGTGATCGGACAGATTGAAATTTAAATGATTATGTCGGGCACAATCAATAATTGTGCCCGACATAATCACATGTAAGGGAAGGTGAAAAGATGAATCTTTTAACAATCAATACTCATAGCTGGTTAGAAGAAGAACCGTTAAAAAAATTAGAGGAGATTGCCAAGGTGATTTTATCTTCTGAAAGTGAAATAATTGCCTTACAAGAAGTGAATCAGAAAGTCGCTTCCAAGAAAGTGCCGTTAGAACAGTTAACTACTTTTTGTCCCGTAGCGACCCAAACACCGGTCCATGAAGATAATTTTGCATATCTAATCGTTCAATATCTAGCTGAAAAAGGCCAACACTATTATTGGAGTTGGGAAATGAGCCACATTGGTTATGCTATTTATGAAGAAGGGAACGCACTACTTTCGAAATGTCCGTTGACTAGTGAAGCTCTCCTTATTTCAGAAAGCCAAGAACCAACGAATTATCGAACAAGAAAAATCTTAGTAGCGGAGACAGAGAGTTCAAAAGGTACGCTTACTGTTGTCTCTGGTCACTTTTCTTGGTGGGAAACACCCTGTACAGGTTTTGCCTATGAATGGCTACAATTAGAGAAATACTTAGCGACGGGGCAACAACCGTTAGTCATTTTAGGCGATTTAAACAACCCAGCTGGTACAACTGGCTATCAATTAGTGGAAAATAGTTACTTGCCGATTCAAGATGCATTTGTTGTAGCGGAAGAGACAAGCGGTGAAGCGACAGTAGAGAAAAAAATAGATGGCTGGGAAGAAAATGAAGCAGCCTTGCGGATTGACTACGCATTTGTTCCAAAACAGTGGCACGTACGAAAATATGAAGTAATTTTTGATGGTAGGAAAACACCGATAGTCAGTGATCATTTTGGCTTACTCATTCAACTAAAATAAGAAAAAGCGCTGAATTTTCAGCGCTTTTTCTTATTTATTCGCTCATGTAATTATTCTTCTCAGTCTTGTTTGGCTAATTCTTGATCCCGAAAAATGGTGGCCTCAATCCCTTTGATGACTGTTGAAATAAACGCATTGTTTTCTAATTCGACAATCCCAGCAACCGTGGTTCCACCAGGAGAACTGACTTGGTCGATTAAAGTCCAAGGATTCTCTTTGCTATTTGCCAAAGTTTGAGCGCTGCCTAGTACAGCTTGTGTGGCAATTTCTAAGGCTAACTCTTTGCTCATACCATTTTTAACGGCTGCTCGGGCAATCGAATCAATAAATAAGAAAGCATACGCAGGAGTGCTACCTGCAATAGCAGTAAAAATCGAAAAATACTGTTCCTCTAATTCCCAGGCTTGGCCAACTGCTCGAAACAACGATAAAACAGTCTGGATGTCTTCAGGGGATGCGAAAGCGTTACCACAAACAGCTGCTGCACCTGCGCCAATCAATGCATTCATATTGGGCATCACACGAACAAGACGAAGCGGTTGGGTAGTCTCAAACAGTTGATACAATTCTGCAATAGTCGTACCTGCTGCAATGGAAACAATTAACGGTTGCTTGTCTAAAATTGCTTCTTTCGCTTCAAGTAAAGCTGCTTGAACGAATTGCGGTTTCACCGCTAAAATAACTAAGTCTGCTACTGCAATAGCTTCTTGAGGCGAAGCAACCGCATGTGCACCAATTTCTTGTGCAAAAGCGGCGGTTTTTTTGACTTGAATATCATAAAAATAAAGGTTTTCTGCGGCAATAAATTGCTTTTTTAGCGCACCTTTGGCAATGGCGGATGCCATATTTCCAGCACCGATAAAACTAATTTTCATAAAAAATTCCTCCTAAAAACTGTTGAATCTCTTTTTTCGTGTTACCATGTATCTAGTATAGAAGGAAACGCCAAAGAAAAAAATAGAGGGAGTAAAGTAAAAAGTGTTGTATTATGAGGTGATTAATTGGCAAGCAAAGAAGAACAATATGCAGCATTTTATCAGTTTTTAGAGACCTTAGATTGTTATTTAACCACTACCAATGCTCTTGAGAATGAAGTAGCGCAATTTAAGGAAAATCCGCATCGAGAAATTGCGGGCTTTATGCTGGCATCTTCGGAAACAATTGACGTTCCGAAAGGATTTATTCGGATGCTCTATTGTTTAGAGCAAGATGGCAATGCTTATTTGGATCAACAAAGGTGTTCGTTTTCGGCTGGCCAAGTCATGATTGTCAATGAGGCCACCTCGGTTAGCTATCAGGGGCAAGGAATGTCTATGATTATATTTTATTTTAAAAAGCACTATTTTCTTGATACGCTCTTAAACCAGCTGGCGGAAGAACCAGTCATGTATCGTTTTTTTACAGAAATTGCTAGCAGTGAATTTGAAAACATTCCTCGATATTTCGTTTTTGCCAGCCAGCCAAATTCGGATGTTCACGTCTATTCGCTATTATTACTGAAACAAATTGTGAAAATGGCCTATTTTAATACTAAAGTGACCAAAGCGGCCTTTGTTTTGCTGGTGGTGGAACTAGGTCAACTGCCTAGAGAAGCTTTAAAGATGCAAGATAATTATTTGTCGAATCATCAACGTGTTGAGGTGATTTTAGCGTATATTGAGCAACAGATTGCGCATGTCACTTTAGCAGAAGTCGCCGCTAAATTTCATTTTCATCCGAATTACTTATCGAATTTTTTAAAAGACAAAACAAACAAAACGTTTACGGAAATTGTCTTAGCCTACCGAATCCAATTGGCGAAAAACTACTTGAAGCAAACAGATTTATCGATTCAAACGATTGTTGAACGAATCGGCTATCAAGACAACGCCTTTTTTTATAAACGTTTTAAAGAAGAAATGGGCATGACCCCAAAACAATATCGACAGAAAGAAGGAATGGCAGATGTACGAAGAAGTCTTTGAAGAATTTCAGTTAACTGTAGTAGAATTACCAATCGAATTTGTTGATGATTTGCCTGTCTATCGCGGACACTTAAAAGAATTAACGTTTCTTTCAGCGGAAGCCTCTTCACGAAAAAAACTTTACCAACAGCTTTTACAGGCTTATTTATTGTATAGAGAAGAGAATCAAGCAGTTGTTGAAGAGGAAGAAATAACCTCCTCATTATTGTCTACAGAGCAGTTATTAAAATACTATGATGGTGAAACGTTCGATGGGTTTCAGTTGCCATCAAATGAATAAGAAAGCAGGAGAACAGATGGATATAATGGAAAAAATTAATCAATTTCGTGATGAAAGAAATTGGCGCCCCCACCATAATGAAAAAGATTTGGCGCTCTCAATTTGTTTAGAAGCAGCAGAATTGTTAGAACTTTTTCAATGGAAAACAGCAGAAGAAGGCATCAAACAAGAAGAACGAATCAAAGAAGAATTGGCTGATGTTCTCATTTACTCCTACATGATGGCTGATAATTTAGGGTTTGATTTGGACGAAATTATCGAAGAAAAGTTGAAGAAAAATGCGTTGAAATATCCAGTGCCACACTAAGAAGCTTGTATTTTGATTACACGCCCCAAAGTTTAGAAAAATATCAGTTTGGGGCGTATCAAAATTGATGCTTTTTTAGTTTCAACTAGTTGTATTTTATTTGATTTAATCTATTGTCTCGAATAAGTAGATGAATCCTATCTGCGAAGTGGGTGTCGTTTATACTCCTAGTCTTAGCCAACGTTTATTATTTACCCTTGCAATAGCCAGCGCGATGACTGTTAGAACTATAATATACAAGATAATTAATAAATTGTGGTCAAAACTAATTGAGTTTTCTGAGCCTTCTAAAAAATTCTGGACGTTTAGATATAATTCGTTTGAAGCATCAAATATTGCAAAAAAACGTAAAAATCCACCAATTGCAACAAAAAGTACTGTTGTAATCCAATAGAGTATGCTAAAACCGATAGATAAAAGAACGTTAGCAGATAAAAAACTGATCAACGCAACAATTAAAATATACTGAATTGAAATCATCGATAATAAAAAAAACATTTGCAGAATTACAGAAAAATCCATAAAAATAAAGGAAACGATAAATAACAGAACTAGAATACTGCCTAGGGTCTCTACCGTAAGTGTCAAAACTTTTTTTATATAAAAAGTAAGGCTATTGGTATTCATCATACGATAAAATAAAATTGTTTTTCCTGAGTACTCTTTATTAATAAAGAAAGATACTAGAAACGAAAACATTAGAAAGCCAAATTGTGTAAATACAGTATATGTACTAAATAAGTATTCTCGGTAACTTAACCTAGTTACTTTATCGATGCCAATAGGTAGAATCCATCCCATTGCAAAGATTGCAACGATAATTGCAATTAAAATAATCATTATTTTGTTGGAAATCGTTTTTTTTAATTCCAAAATTTCACCCCTCAATATACTTCTGAATAACTTCAGTTTGATTAGTAAAACGAATCATTTTGAAATCTTCAATTAAGTAATAGTTGCCTTTTAAATTTTTTAAATCTGATAAATTGTGTGTGATGTTTAGAATAATTTTTTTAGGATGATTTTTTATATATGCAAGTAGAAATAGATAGATTTCATTAATTGTCTGTTTATCTAAGGCGTTGGTAATTTCATCTAATACAATAATTGATTTATCTTCCAGAAAAAAAGAAAGTAATTTTAGTTTTTGTTTTTGTCCATCACTTAATTGTCCAATTAAGGAAGTTTTAGAAATATTTGTAGCGTGCAAAGAATGAGCCAAGTGTGCGACTGAATCTAAACCAAATCTTTTCTCTAGAAGAATAAATAATTCGCAGACTTTTAAATCATTAGGGACATTAGAAAAGCTTGAAATAATCGTAACATTTTTACTTATTTCAGAAGGGATTAAACCACCCCGGTTTAACAATAAATCCTTAGCAAATTGTGATTTCCCTACACCGTTTTTCCCTAAGATATGATTAATCACCCCTTTTCTAAATGAAACTTTTGTATGTTCTAAAAGTAATTTATTATTTATTTTCAATGTGTAATCATTTAGTTCTAACAACTTAGTCACCTCACACAAACCAACTAATGACTGTTTCAATGACCAATAACAAACTAATTGCTTGTATTAGCTTTACAATCAAGTGATTTTTTCTTTTATTTTCTAATTCATCTACACTGAATAACGTGATTAAAACTTTATAACCATCAGAGTTTAACACAGGAACTAGATTCCATAACAACGCATATGAAAAAAAATGAATGAACTGTCGAGTATTTTATTTTTCAAAAATAAGAGATTGATGACCTGAATAAAGTTAATGGTTAGATAATTTGTAATTAATCCAGCTAAATGAACTATTATTTTTTCATTTTTTGAAATAAGATAAATTTCATTCATTTCAACATAGATTGCTGGAAAAATATAATAATTCATCTTAAATCCAATTTTTTGATGTTTTTTTCCAATGTAGTTTAAAGATTTTATATGCCCTAATTCATGTATAAAAATATTCAAAGAAAGATAGAAAAATAGGAAGATATAGGCAAGGTGTAGATTAGCAGATATTGATTGTATTTTTGTATCAGAATGGTTTAAAAGAATCACATTTATAAAAAGAAGAAAAATAAAGAACGTGATGATTGATGCGAACTTGATTACAGTCACCTTAGGAGTATATTCGTTTAGTGATTCTTGTATACTTTTTGGTAAATTTTTCAATTCGCTTTTTAAATATACATTCTTTTCTTTATCTTTAATAAATACGGAATTTTCAACAAAAACCTCATATTTTTCATCTGTATATTTATAACATTTGCTCATAATATTTCCTCATATATGGCGTAAGTAATTTAATGTTATTTTCTGTTTTAAACAATTGACGACAAATACTACGGGAGCGTCAATAATTTTGTGTAAATAAATTGTC
>NZ_KV805573.1:0-478 GCF_001811595.1 Enterococcus sp. HMSC078F03
TATGATTTGTCAAATTAAGTTAGAATAAAATGCTTCTTGTACATAGCTCAAAAATATCTCAATTGGTGTTCTGTAATTCAATGATTTTCTTGGAATATGATTACGTTGATTGCTGACACTGGAAATAAATGTCTGATTCACTTCTCTAAAATCCATTGATTTCGGCAGTCCATTATGACGCAGAATCCCGTTAGAATTCTCGTTTAATGGGCGTTGAGAAAGTGTTCCAGGGTCCGCAAAATATATATCAATATCGTGTTGGTTACTAATGGCTTTCCAGTTAGAAAATTCTTTTCCACAGTCAAACGTAATAGATTTAAAGAAGTTTTTAGGGAAGCGAGAAAACCATTGATTAAGGGCGGTTTCAATATCTAATGCCTTACGGCCGTTGGGTTTAATCGTGATAATGACTTTAGATAATCTTTCAACTAAAGTAATGACGGCACTTTTATGATGAATGCCAACGATCGTATCACCT
>NZ_KV805574.1:0-230 GCF_001811595.1 Enterococcus sp. HMSC078F03
GTCAAACCCGACCAATCTAAGTTAGAGGTCAAAGATACAACGATTTATGTTGGTGATTCGTGGAAACCAGAAGATAATTTCGTTTCAGCGACAGACAAAACAGGTCAAGACGTTCCGTTTGAAAAAATTGATGTTCAGGGAACAGTAAATGTTGATAAAATAGGCGATTATGAAATTGTCTATAAAAATGGCACAAAAGAAGCGAAAGCAATCGTTCATGTCCGTGATGA
>NZ_KV805575.1:0-369 GCF_001811595.1 Enterococcus sp. HMSC078F03
TAGTTACGAAAAATTCCACTTAAAAGAAGTCATTAATGCTTCTGGCAAAATGACCATTCTAGGTGTCTCCAAAGTTTCGGAGGCAGTCCTAGCAGCTCAACGATTCGGCGGCGAACATTTCTTTGAAATGAGTGAACTTAGTGTGCAAACAGGGGCCTTTTTAGCCAACTTGTTGAAGGTAGAAGATACCCAAATCGTTTCCTCGGCTTCAGCGGGGATTGCCCAATCGGTGGCTGCCTTGATTGGAAAAGGCAGCTTGTACCACGCGTATCATCCCTATACAGAAAAAATCGAACAGCGGGAGATTGTTTTACCTAAAGGGCACAACGTGGACTACGGCACGCCTGTAGAAGTCATGGTAGCGCAAGG
>NZ_KV805576.1:0-773 GCF_001811595.1 Enterococcus sp. HMSC078F03
TTTTTATTTTTCTAACTTAATTTTACAATTCGCGGGATAAAAAAAGAATTATAATAAATCAAATGATTGATAATAAGATAGCTGAATTGATGGAACTTGAGAGTTATAAAAAAGCTCTCATCTACGAATACGTAACAGGTAAAAAAGAAGCCTAGGAGGTGATTCATTTGGTAGAGAACAAAGAAATTCGTTTTGAGCAGGATATTGAGACTTCACTGACTACGTATGGCAAATGGAAGAAAGAAACATTCAATGAATCAAACTTTGATCCCATAATTGGTTTGGATTGTCAAAAATTGCTAGGCTTTGTCCAGAAGACTCAACCAAAACAGTGGGTACGTCACCAACGAAACTATAACAATGATGGAGAAGTCAAGTTCCTTCAACGCTTTAATCAAGAGGTAGAAACCCACGGCATGTTACATGTATTGCGCAATGGGATCAAAGACCGCGGTGTGCGCTTTAAAGTAGCTTACTTCAAACCTGCTTCAGAGCTGAATGATGAAAGGATGGAAAAGTATGAAGCAAATAGTTTTACCTGTACTCGCCAGTTTGCTTACAGTCCTAATAACCATAAAACCATTGATATGGTTTTGTCGTTAAATGGTATTCCGCTCGTTGCTTTAGAATTGAAAAACCAGTACACTGGTCAAACAGTAGAAAATGCCAAACTCCAGTTTCAAAAAGATCATGATCCAAAAGAATTGGTATTTCGTTTTAATCGCCGCTTCTTAGTCTATTTTGCGGTGGACCATACAGATGTTTATATGACG
>NZ_KV805576.1:873-4129 GCF_001811595.1 Enterococcus sp. HMSC078F03
TTTTGCGGTGGACCATACAGATGTTTATATGACGACAAAGTTGGACGGTAAAAAAACGTACTTCTTGCCATTCAATCAAGGTTCCAATGGGCCGGGAAGAGTTGGTGGAGCAGGCAATCCGTCCAATAAAGATGGCTACCCAACTGCCTACTTGTGGGAAAAGGTGCTTACTAGAGACAATTTGATGGATATTATCCAACGTTTTATGAATCTAGAGATTAAAAAAGAAAAGCAAGGCGACAGAGAAGTCACAAAGAAAACGTTGATTTTTCCTCGTTATCATCAGTTAGATGTGGTTCGAAAATTGGTTGCAGATGTAAAAAGCCATGGTAGTGGAGAAAATTATTTGATCCAGCATAGTGCTGGTTCTGGAAAATCTAATAGTATTGCATGGCTGGCATACCATTTAGCCTCTATTCATGATCAACTGAACTACCCAATTTTTTCATCAATTATTATTGTGACTGATCGAACAGTATTGGATCGCCAGTTGCAAAATACTATCATGAACTTTGATCATCAGACAGGTTTGGTAGAAACGATTGACGATCGCAAATCCTCTCAAGATTTAAAAGAAGCCATTAATGATGGGCGTAAGATCATTATTACCACTTTGCAAAAGTTCCCAGTGATCTATCAGGAAGTAGATCAAGTGGAAGGTCGTAATTTTGCTGTGATTGTGGATGAGGCACATTCTTCACAAACTGGGAACAGTGCCCAGAAGCTAAAAGCCGCTCTTTCGGACAAATCTAAATCCTTGGAAGAGTATTATGAACTGGAAGGCGAAGTTGACGATGTATTACCAGATGCTGAAGATGAACTAGTTCAACAATTGGCAGCACAAGGTAAACATCAAAATTTAAGTTTCTTTGCTTTTACCGCTACACCGAAAGAAAAGACATTGGAAATGTTTGGTACGAAACAACCAGATGGGCATTTCGAACCCTTTCATGTTTACTCGATGCGCCAGGCGATTGAGGAAGGCTTTATCTTAGATGTGCTGAAGAACTATATGACCTATAGTACTTCCTACAAAATTGCCCGTGAAATTGAAGATAACCCAGAATTACCAAAGAGTGAAGCAACCCGAGCGATTGTTCGTTTCCAATCATTGCATCCTTGGGCAGTTGCTCAAAAGACGGCTGTGATGGTTGAGCAATTCCGAGCGGTTACTCGTACAGCTATTGGTGGGCAGGCAAAAGCAATGGTCGTTACCGCATCACGCTTACACGCTGTTCGCTATATGAAAGAATTTAAAAAATATATAGCGAACAAAGGTTATAATGATTTGAATGTGTTGGTTGCTTTTTCTGGTTTGGTAGTAGATGGAGAGACTGAATATACAGAAACGAAGATGAATGTCACAAAATCTGGTGAGAATGTTCGGGAGAATCAATTAAAGGAAGCTTTCCATACAGATAATTTTAATATCTTGATTGTTGCTGAAAAATATCAAACGGGTTTTGATGAACCGTTGCTGCATACCATGTTTGTCGATAAGAAGTTAAAGGGTGTTAAAGCTGTTCAGACTTTATCACGACTCAATCGAACAATGCCTGGGAAGAAGGATACCTTTATTCTTGATTTTGTAAATGATGTTGAAGATATTGAAGCTGCTTTCCAACCCTTTTATGAACAAACAAATTTGAGAGAAGAAATCAATGTTAACTTGATTTATGATACTCAAAGCAAGCTACGAAAATTTAATGTTTACAATCAAGGTGATATTGAACGTGTCATGAAATTGGTGAAACAAGCCCAAAAGCAACAGAATGAGCGCTTGCTTGGACGAATTTCTAGCATGTTTAAGCCGATTATGGATCGCTATGAGGAAATGAATAAGGATAATCAGTACCAGTTTCGGGTGACTCTACGTAACTTTAGCAAGTGGTATGATTATATTTCACAACTTGATCGGTTATTCGATATGGAATTATTGGAGGAGCGGATTTTTACTGGATACTTGCTGAAGTTTCTACCTAAAGAAACACGAGAGAATATTGATATTTCTGATAAAGTAAAGTTGGAATATTATAAGTTACGTCAGGATTTTTCCGGTGAAATTCATCTAGTGAATAAAGAAGGCGAGCTAGTAAATCCAAAGACAATTGATGCAGGAATCAAACCGCCGGATGAACGAGACTCACTAGAAGAAATCATTCATAAAATCAATGAACGATTTCCTAATGATTTTGATGAAGGAGATCGAGTATTAGTAGAGATTTTGTATCGGTCATTTGCAGATAACCCAGATTTGAAGGTTGTCAGCATGGCTAAGAATAACGATGCTCAGATGTTTGAAAAATCGCTGTTCCCTGATGTATTTAAAGATAAGGTGATGGAGCAGTATGAGAAAAACAATGCAGCTTTTGAGAAAATGTTTGGGCATGATGATAGGTACTTTGATCTAGTATATACATTAGTTGCTAGAGATTTATACAAGTTATTACGGACGAAATAACTTGTATAAATAAGGATTAAGCAATACAATTTCTCTCAAAAATAAAGGAGAAGTTGTATTGTTTGCTTTTAAGAAAGCGCTGAAAAATTTGTTACATACTAAATTGTCTGAACTCTGTCATATCAGCTATGTTAGAATAAAGGAAATAGATTTATTTTTATAAACAGTGTTGTCTCGGAAGTTTAAAATATGTCAACCACAATTGAAGTGAACAAACAAAGCGTGAAGCAGTTTCTTGAAACTGGGAAGATCAAAAAATTTGTTATTCCAGAATATCAACGTCCCTATGCTTGGACTGACGAGCAAATCCAAGTACTGTTTGATGATTTAGCGGAGTACACAGCAAACAATAACGAGAGTACTTACTTTTTGGGAAGCATTGTGGCTTATGAAAATGATCATAACGAGCAAGAAATCATTGATGGACAGCAAAGGATAACTACGCTATTTTTATTTTTGAGAGCTATCTATGCTAAATTAGAAAATAGTTGTGAAAAGGAAGCTTTATTCTTGAAAAGCCAAATTGAACCTGCGTTATGGGAACAAGATGACTTAACAGGTGAGGTTAAACCAGATAAAATTCTGATTATGTCTCGAGTAATGTGGGACGAGGGGAATGAAGAATTTGCTAGTATTCTAGTAAGTGGTGAAGCAGATGTTAAATCAAAAAGTAATTATTCGAAGAACTATATTTTAATTCAACATCTATTAAATGAGTATGCAACAAACGAACCACTATCATTTTATCGTTTTATCAGTAAAAAGGCGATTTGAATGAATTATTCCGTGTCCATT
>NZ_KV805578.1:0-46004 GCF_001811595.1 Enterococcus sp. HMSC078F03
TTTTTTCATTTACACAAAATATTTTACACTCTCAATACTACAGATAGATGAAAATTCTTTATTAATTTTTATATGAGAAAATTCATTATTATTTGAAACTATATTGATGAACCAACTGAAACCTTCTCTTCTCATGATATATAATAACAAATTTGAGTTCATTTTTGTTATTGTTTTATCAAACTCCTGATATAATTCATCGTTCAAAATTAGTGCAGTATCAAAAATAGCAGGTGAACAGCAAGGGTAAACATTACCATTAAAATGATAGACTGGTTCAAAACCTGGACATTTTAGTTGATTTGGATGACTTAGTGAATAAATATTTTGAAATTCATCATCATTTATATTTTTGGCTTCTCCTACAGGAATTAAAGGGAATTTAGTCACAGGTATTCCTAAAATAGCTTCTCCTAAATCGTGGATTATTTTATCTCCTGTACTATTTTTACTAACAGCTATATTTACAGTAATTTGAATATCGGGATATTTTCTACTTTCTATTAAAATATTTCTTATGTAGTCAGTTTTAATAAATTTTGAGTGAAAATCATCATGGCTTATTGAAAGGTTCGTAACTCCCATTCTATTCATATCTAAAAAATATTTTTTTACTGTTTCAATTTCTCTTCCCCAAAAACCGTTAGAAATTAAAGTACTGATTTTTCCAGAGGAATTAACTATTTTTAATAGGTTATATAAAAAGGGATAATTTAAAAATATTTCTCCCCCAGTAAAAGAGATAGTTTTTATTTTTGGATTGTTTGAAAAATTCTCTACTAAGTTGATCACTTCGTTTTTATCTAATGCTTCTTTTTTTGTAGGTGAACAAGAGAAACAGCAATGCTCGCAAGAAGCATTGCATCTTGCACCTAAATTCACAACAACACTATCATACAAAAGATTCACACCTTCTTTCATTAATATCTAATAAAACTGAACAGCTTTCACTTAGAAAGCTGTTCAGTTTTATTTTGTTAAAGCACTCACTGGATTTACTTTCCTGAACCAGCAATCCAAGCGCCACCTTTGGATTTCACAAAATACCATAAGTCATTGATTTTTGCTAATTTTTCAGATTTTTCAACCAATTCTTTCATTTCCAATTCTTTCATAATAATATCTACTTTATAATTATTCCACATAAGTGGTATTTAAATGTTAGCAAATTTTTTTTGAGATGTAAAGGTAAATTTACTTTTAAATAGAGATTAAACCGTTTTTCTAAAAAATATATTTATTAATTTATATATTTTCAGTTTATATTTATTAATTCATATAAAAAACATAAATATAAAATGATATTAAAATATAATAAGTGGTGAAGTAGAAATTAATGCTTAAAAGAAGACTTCAAATATCTTAGTTCCAAAATGATAAGTTTGTTTAATTTACGGTTATAGCTAGTGTAAATATATAGAATATATGGTATAGAAACTTTTTCATTGACTTTCACATGGTGTCAAGGTTTATGATAAGAATATCAATTGAATGAAAAGGAGACTCTATGTATCAAATTGGGCAATTTGCCAAGTTAATGGATATTTCCCCACGGATGCTGCGTCATTATGAAAAAGCAGGAATTTTTGTTCCAAATGAAATTGATAAAAAAACAGGATATCGCTATTATAGTGCACATCAAATTCCTTTATTGAAACAAATTTTACTGTTAAGAGATTCAGGGTTTAAAGTTGAAGAGATGGCGGAAACTTTGAGAAAACTTAAGGATGCTTCTTTTTTGGAAACTATTTTGTTAAGAAAACGAGATCAATCGCGACATTTAATTCAAATGGAGGAGCAAAAGATTAAAAAAATTAATCAACAGTTAGTAGCTTTGAAGGAGGAAAAACAAATGATTAAAGGGACAGAAATCGATTTTATTGTTAGTGATAGCCTTAAGGCGCTTGCCTTATATAAAAAGGTGTTTGAAATAGAGGTAGTGGAAGCAACCGAATACCCTATCGGAATGAATGAAGCGGTTTTTCAACTTTATGGCACGAGGTTTCACATGTTAGATGCCAATGAAGAATATGGGTTAAAAGCACCAACCCAAGAACATCCCAATACTATCTGGTTTAATATAACAGTAGAAAATATTGAAGAGACACATCAACTGGCAATGGAAAACGGTTGTCAAGAAGTACAGCCTATTACTGAAATGATGGAAGGAGCGCTCAAAAATTCATTGTTTGTTGATCCGTATGGGTACATGTGGATGCTCCATCAAATCTATCAAGAGTTGAGTTTTGATGAGCGAATTGAGATTTTGGAAAACGAGCTGTAAAAATCACTATTCTTGTGTTTGTTTAACTAGTTATCTGAAAAGAACGTAACGCTTATCAACTAAGCGTTACGTTCTTTTTTTGCGTGTTAACAGAAGTTTAGTTAAAAAGATAAAGATTTGAACGTCTATATTCGGTATACTAACTATTAAGAAAATAAATTTTTAATACAAAAAAATTTATTTAGCTCTGTGGAAAATCAGAGCTAGAATATTCGGTAGGAGTGGAAGGGAGAAAAAATCAGTGTATGGGAAAAATAAAGTAGGGATAAAATTACAAATGAGCGTGGGGGAGTATCGAAAAACAAAAGTAAAAAGTATTATAATGAAGAATTTAGTTTATCTAGCTATTCTTTTAATAGGGATCTATTTGGGAATGAGTTTCTTAAAACGATTTGAAAGGACTTATTCAGCTCCAACAGACGATGTCGTAGTAAAAATTAATCAAAATCATCTTTTTGTTTCAGATAATGCACAAATTTTGAACGAAGAAGTCATTAATAATGTACAAAAAATTAATCAAGAACTTAGTAAGACGGAAACGAAACCACAACTAATGGTTATCACAGTTGAGCAAGTTCCTGAAAACGAAACGATTGAAAGCTTTACTAATCAAATAGGTAATAAATTAGGTATCGGAAATAAACTTTATAATAATGGAGTGATTTACTTAGTATCTGTCAAAGACAGGCAAGCAAGACTTGAAGTAGGCTATGGGCTTGAAGAGATAATCCCAGATAGTTTAACCGATGAAATAACAGATAGTACCGTGAAAGATTTTTATAAATTAAAGGATTTTAATGCAGGAATACATATTGTCACCACTCGGATTAAGGAACTACTTACTACTGATACTATGTCTAAAACGACCTCGCTACCTAAGATTAGTTTTTTGCAGAAAATTTGGTTATATTTATTAGGAATAGGAAGGTCGTTAAAGCCTTGGCTAATTATAGTTTTTATTATTGTTATGTTGTATTTTTTATGGGAATTACGTAATGCGGGGAAAGAACTTAGTGCCCGCTTGGCTCTAGTTGACATGGCAAATCGCTATAAGGAAGATGTAGCTATGTTTTATAATGGCGGTATTTCCTCTAAGGCAATTGTTTTAGGAGAACAATCAGTTGAATTTAAAGCTGCCAAGGCGCGTTTGGAGAAAAATATTTTATATCCTGAAAATTCGAAAAAAGAGATAATAATTCCCGCATACTATGATATGGATTTTGCATTTGGCGAGGTGACACCAAAGAAATTTATTTATAATTATGTTGCACAGTGGAAAGATTTAAGAAGCTCTTCTATGTGTGCTTGTTTTTGGAAGGTGAATCAACCATGGATCTACTTACCGCGTTTTTGGATAGGTGAAGTGTATTGGGAAAAAGTTCCAGAAACGAAACTGCCTGCGTGTCGGATTAGTGGAATTAATGATAACTTAATACCTGCTTACCTAAAAATTATTTTGTTTCCTCTTTCGATTTTATTAAAACATCCTTTTTTGGTATCGGTGACTCTGATTATTTATGTTCAAGTTAGTTTATCAGAGCAGTCGTTTCCTTCGACAGTTTTCACACTAATCACAGAGATTCTGACATTTTTAGAAGACGAAGACTCTTTAGTACCCATGGTTAGTCTGGTCTATTTTTTGATTCCGGTCTTTTTCTTATTTGGTTATATAAAATCAATAGGTGTTGGCTTACAAAATAGATTGCACCTGGATTCTATGATCCGTAGGTTTTTAAAAGATATCCAGCAAGTAAGTTCAGAAAAATCAAAATCATTAAAACAATTAGCAAACGATTTAGACAACCAGCACTATAAAATTGAAAAAAAATTATTGCGGAAAAAAATTAGAGAGAAAAAGATTACCAACAAAAAAGCTTCAAACTCCTTCTATCCGATAAGATTTATTAAAACTACGTATCCTGAATACTATGATATGCGTTTTGCTTATGGAAATGTGTCTATTGCTAAATTTCTAGCAAGTTCACGTTCTGACAGGCAACTAAAAAAGACCAGTATGTATGTGAATCGTCATGATTGGTGGGTTACAAGCAACGAGGGTTCTTCTGATGATGGCTCCGGTGACAGTTTCGGAGGTGGTAGTTTTGGCGGAGGTGGAGGTACTTCAAGTTGGTAGAAAGTTAAACTAGTTTAGGATGAACTTGGGATAACAAAAGCGCCTCTTAGAAACAAGGGTTTCTAAGAGGCGCTTTTGTTATCGTTACGTCACAGGAGGGATTCGAACCCCCGACCGTCCGCTTAGAAGGCGGATGCTCTATCCTGCTGAGCTACTATGACAATAGTTGTAACACAACAAAGCTAATTATAATGGAAGTAGTGTTAGAAAGTCAATCGGAAATTTAAATAACAGAAGAAGTTTTTTTGGAGAGAGAAAGTGAAGAAAATAGAGAGTTTATATTGACGAGGTTTTCTGGTTCTGTTATTATAGTTAGTGTTGTAATTGTGGTCTCCACAGCTACAACCGCACAGAACAAGTTTTTAAGCATGAGCAATCATCACTTGGGATGGCGAGTCTAAGTCTAGAAGAAGGAGGTGCTGTATAGCATGTACGCAATTATCAAAACTGGTGGTAAACAAGTGAAAGTTGAAGTAGGTCAAGCAATCTACGTTGAAAAATTAAACGTTGAGGCTGGCGAGAAAGTTGTTTTTGACGAAGTTATCTTAGTAGGTGGCGAATCTACAAAAGTTGGTGCGCCAACTGTTGCAGGCGCAACTGTTGAAGGAACTGTTGAAAAACACGGCAAACAAAAGAAAGTCGTGACTTTCCAATACAAACCTAAAAAACACTCTCACCGTAAACAAGGTCACCGTCAACCATATACAAAAGTTATGATCGAAGCAATCAACGCTTAATCTCTCTTGTTGACAGGAAAGAAGGCCTATCAATGATTAAAGGTTCTTTTAAACGAACAGGCTCCGGCCGAATCGTTTCATTCGAATTAACCGGGCATGCTGAAGCGGGTCCTTATGGTAGCGATGTGGTTTGCGCGGCAGTTTCTGCCTTAGCAATCAGCACAGTCAATGGGATTGATGCCTTAGCAGGTTTTGAACCGATTGTGGAAGTTGACGATGTAGAAGGTGGCTACCTTTATGTCGAGATGTTAACAACTGTCAATCAGGAACAAAAAAATATTGCCCAAATTCTATTAGAAAATCTTTTATTAGGTTTACAATCAATAGAGAACGAAAATACTGAATTTATTCAAATAAAAACAATCACTGAGAAATAGGAGGTGCAGACTATGTTATTGACTATGAATTTACAATTATTTGCCCATAAAAAAGGTGGCGGTTCTACATCAAACGGCCGTGACTCTGAATCTAAACGATTAGGCGCTAAAAGTGCTGATGGCCAAACAGTTACAGGTGGTTCAATTTTATACCGTCAACGCGGAACTAAAATTTATCCAGGTGTGAACGTTGGAATCGGTGGCGACGATACGTTATTTGCAAAAGTTGACGGTGTGGTACGTTTCGAACGTAAAGGCCGCGACAAAAAACAAGTATCAGTTTATCCAGTAGCTAACTAATACGATTAAAAAGCTGAATCTGCGGATTCAGCTTTTTTTGTCTTGTTAAAGGGTTAGACGGAAATAGAGGAAGATCTTAAAATAAAAAAAATCTCACATTGGGTTTAACTGCTTGTCTGACAAGGTTAATTGATGATATATTTAATGTAATAACAAGCATGTTATAAAATAATTGAGTCAAAAGAAAGAAGGGTATTATGCAGAAGAATTTTAGTGTAGTAAAGAAGTACGTGAATTTGATTTTGGATATTGTATTAGGGATTTTAGGAGTTTTCTTATTAGTATTTATGGCTAGTTATTTAGTTGACCTCGCTACATATCTCATGAAGCCAATGACGCCGGATAATTTTTCAGTTATCATGCAAGAAATTATTTCATTCTTTATGTTATTTGAGTTTATTATGATGATTCTTCGCTATATTCAAGAAGGACACCATATTCCGATTCGTTATTTGATTTTAATTTGTTTAACCGCAATTTTACGTCAATTAATGGTTGCGCATGGCGATGGCTTGCAGACCTTATTGTTATCTTTATCAATTCTTTTACTAGTGGTTGTGCTATTTATTCTCGGGTTAAATGGCAGCAAATTTTATACGCTAGGAAAAGCGAAAGTAGAAGAAGATCACGAGCAAGATTTTCATCATTAATCGAACATAATCAAAGACCGTCCAACGTGAGAAGTTTTCTCTAACGTGGGGCGGTCTTTTTAATGCGTAGTTAAATAGTTAACTCAATCAGTTCAATTGTTGGTAAGACACCAAAGCGTGCGCTGATTTTAGTGGTTCCGATTCCTGGGTGAACAATTAGCGGCGTTTCATCTTCTAAATGATAAAGCCCATGTGTATATTTTTTGGCAAGCTGATTTTTGTAAGTGAAAAAAGGCAAGCGAATCTGTCCGCCGTGACTATGTCCTGCTAAAATGAGGTCAATGTTTTTGTTGACTGCTGAGTCTGCGACATCTGGCTCATGGGTTAGTAGCAGAGTGGGCGTTCCAGTAGGGCGGTTGACTAAAGCCGCAGCTAAGTCGGTTTGTCCATATAACGAATCTTCTAAACCAGCGACGTACAAGGAGATACGGTGTGAGACAGGCAGTAATTTGCCCGTGTTTTTTAGTACGGTAAAGTCGGCAGCTTCTAAGATTGTTTCGTAAAAATTGGTATCTAACCCGCTATACTCGTGGTTGCCATAAATAGCGAATTTGCCATAAGGGGCGTTAATTTTACGGAAAAGTTGACTCACTTCATCCTGAATTTCGATACCGAAACGGGCATAATCGTCGAACAAGTCTCCTGTAAAAACGACTATGTCTGGTTGTAATGTATTTGTTTTTTCAACAATCTGTTTTAAGGCTTTCACAGAATAATTCTTTTTTAAATGAATATCAGAGAGTTGAACAATCCGTAAGGTTTTCCCTGATTCTGTTACTTTAATTTGATTTTTGTGTATGACTAAGCAGTTAGGTTCAATAAAAAAACTATAGCTTAAAATGCCGATAATAATGAAAAATAGTGCCAGAAATAAATAAACGTTCATAATTTCCTCCTTGAAGTCGCTAAATTAGTTTACTACAAAAGTGTTAAGCAAAAAATAAGGAAAGGTAAAATTTTCAGTAAACTTTCTCGATGAAGTTTTTTGGTGATTCATGCTTTTCTGAAGTAAATTTGCTATAATGAAAAATGAGAAAAAAGAAAGAAGGTCGAACCAATGATGGCAAGAGTCGAAAAGCTACGGGAGTTAATGAAAGAAAATAATTTACAAGGATTTTTAGTGACAAGTCCGTATAATTTACGTTATTTAACCAATTTTACTGGGACAACAGGCTTGGCAATGATTACATTAGATAAAGCTTTTTTTGTAACGGATTTTCGTTATACGGAACAAGCTGCGGAACAAGCAACTGGTTTTACTATCGTTAAAAACACAGGACATATTTTTGACGAAGTAGCAGATTTAGCTGAACGGTTGCAATTAGATAATTTAGCTTTTGAAGAAACGCAAGTTAGTTTCGCTGATTATAGCTTATTGGAAGAAATTTTACCATGTGAATTAGTTCCTGTAATGGGTTTGATTGAAGAATTAAGAGAAGTGAAAGATGAAGAAGAAGTAGCGATTATTGAAAAAGCGTGTGCCATCGCGGATCAAGGATTTGCCTTTGTCTTAGAGATGATTAAACCTGGAATGACAGAGATTGAAGTGGCTAATCAATTAGATTTCTTCATGCGTTCAAAAGGAGCCAGTGGTGTTTCTTTTGAGACAATTGTGGCCAGCGGTCTACGTTCGGCGATGCCACATGGCGTTGCTAGCCATAAAGTCATCGAAAAAGGTGAGTTAATCACTTTAGATTTCGGTTGTTATTATGAAGGCTATGTTTCTGATATGACACGTACATTTGCCATTGGTAGTATTCAGCCAAAACTAAAAGAAATTTATGACATTGTTTTAGAAGCACAATTAAAAGTGTTAGCAGAAGCTAAACCTGGGTTGACGGGCATTCAATTAGATGCGATTGCACGGGATCATATTGCTTCCTATGGCTATGGCGATGCGTTTGGTCACAGCACTGGTCATGGCATTGGGTTAGAAATTCATGAAGGACCAAATGTTTCATTCCGAGCAGATAAACAGTTTGTACCAGGGAATGTGATTACGGACGAACCTGGAATTTATTTGCCAGGAATTGGTGGCGTGCGTATTGAGGACGATTTATTGATTACTGCTGAAGGTAATCGTGTATTAACACATGCGCCAAAAGAATTAATCATTTTATAAAGGTTGGGAGAACATGGATATCCAAGAGTATCAGCGGTTTATTAGTGAGTTTTATAAAAAACGTAACTGGTATCAATATGATCCGTTTATTCGTTCCAACTTTTTAACAGAAGAAGTCGGCGAAGTTTGTCGGGCCATTCGGACAATTGAAATTGGCCGTGATCGACCGGATGAAACAGTTTTGGCGGATGAAGAGAATCTGGAAAATTTAACGGAAGAGTTAGGCGATGTGTTGGATAATTTATTTATTTTAGCGGATAAATATGACATCTCTTTAGAAATGATTATGCAAAAGCATCGGACGAAACTAATGGAACGTTATCCTGAAGAATAAAGATGTAAAAATAAGAAAGCCAAAATTACTTGGTCTTTCTTATTTTTACGTCTAAAGGCTTGAATTAGAAATTTATGACAAGAAATTATCTGTTCTTTTAGTCAGAACTTAGCTTTTCTGGTAGCGAAATAGGCTAATTAATGATAAACTAAGAACGAGTATTGATAAGCAAAATTTGGACGTTCTTTCACAACTAACTGAAGAAACCAGTGTTGTTTTAATTTTTAAGAATCATCCGTTGCTTAAAAGAGAATCCTTAAGAGACTTAGTGATTCATCAAATAAATCGTTTATTTAACGATTTTGTGCGTAATAGATAAGGAGGACAACCAAATGTCAGAAGAAAAAAATCTTGTAATCAATGCAAACGATTCTTTAGGAGAAATCGTGATTGCTCCTGAAGTCATTGAAGTAATTATCGGAATCGCTGCTTCAAAAGTAGAGGGCGTTTATGGGATGCGTGGCACGTTCGCCAATAATGTGAATGAATTATTAGGCCGTGCAGCACACGGCAAAGGTGTATATTTACGAACAGAAGAAGAAGGCTTAAAAGTCGATATCTATTGTTACTTGAACTACGGTGTTTCTGTGCCAAAAGTTGCGTTAGAAATGCAAGACCGTGTGAAACAACAAGTCTTATTTATGACAGATATTGATTTAGTTGAAGTGAATATTCATGTTGTAGCGGTAGTACCTGAAAAAATCCCTCAACCAGACTTAAATGAATTATTCCCAGAAGATGAAGATGGAGAAGAGAATGAGTAAAACAGAATTAACCCGTCACGAGATTCGTGAAAAAGCGCTCCAAGCCCTTTTTCCTTTAGATTTTAATGCTGATTTAACCAAACAAGATGCCATTGATTATGCATTGGCTTATGATAATCGGGAAATCGTCAGTGAAGATGGCGAAGACCTAGTTCCTACGTATTTAGATTTACTTGTCGGTGGTGTGTGTAGCCGCAAAGCAGAATTAGATGAAGTAATTACGAACCATTTAGGTAATAACTGGTCTATGCAACGCTTAGCAAAAATAGATATTGTTATTTTACGCTTAGCTATTTTTGAAATGCTATACGTTTCAGATGTGCCAAACATTGTGGCATTAAATGAAGCCGTTGAGTTAAGTAAAAAATACAGCGACGACCGTTCACGTAAATTTGTTAATGGTGTGTTATCAAATGTAATGAAAGAAATTGATTCAGAGGCGTAAGCTCTGAATCTTTTTTTACTATCTAACTGGTGTTAAGATACTGGGTTATATGCTAAAATAAATACTATTAAAGAAGTAAAGAAACAATAGAGGGAGCGAAGGAATGAGTACAGTAATTAACGGTCGTGAATTAGCAGATCAAATGCAAGCAGAGATTCAAAAAGATGTAGAAAAGATGACACAACAAGGCATCCAACCAGGATTAGTTGTTTTATTAGTTGGGGAAAATCCTGCCAGCCAAACGTATGTGAGAAATAAAGAACGTGCAGCAGCCAAAATTGGCATTCTGTCAAAGGTCGAAAAACTGCCAGAAACTATTTCAGAAGAAGAATTATTGGCTGAGATTGACAAATATAATCAAGATTCACGCTTTCATGGCATTCTTGTACAACTACCTTTGCCAAAACATATTGATGAAGAAAAGATTTTATTAGCAATTGATCCCAAAAAAGATGTAGATGGGTTCCATCCAATGAATTTAGGCCGTTTGTTTGTAGGCAAACCTGAAATGATTCCTTGCACGCCGTATGGAATTATGAAGATGTTTGAAGCCTATGATATTGATTTAACAGGTAAACGTGCGGTGGTTATTGGTCGAAGTAATATTGTTGGCAAGCCAATGGCACAATTATTGTTAATGAAAAATGCGACCGTGACGATTGCCCATTCTAAAACTGAACATTTAGCAGAAGTTGCAAAAGAAGCGGATATTTTAGTTGTAGCAATTGGACGCGGGCATTTTGTCACCAAAGAGTTCGTGAAACCAGGTGCGGTAGTGATTGATGTGGGTATGAATCGCAATCAAGAAGGAAAACTGATTGGTGATGTAGCATTCGATGAAGTTTCTGAAATTGCAAGCTATATCACGCCGGTTCCCAAAGGTGTTGGCCCAATGACGATTACCATGTTAATGTATCAAACAGTCGAGGCAGCAAAAAAACAAAAGTAAGGTGAAAAAATGACGCAACAGTATTTAACAGTAACAGCCTTAACGAAGTATTTAAAACGTAAATTTGATGCAGACCCTTACTTAGGACGTGTCTATTTAACAGGTGAAATTTCGAACTTTCGCTTCCGAGCGAACGCGCATCAGTACTTCAGTTTAAAAGATGATCATGCGAAGATTTCTGCAATTATGTTTAAATCAGCCTTTCAAAAATTGAAGTTTCAACCAAAAGAAGGCATGAAAGTCATGGTGGTGGGGCGGATTTCGCTTTATGAAAACAGCGGCTCCTATCAAATTTATATTGAACATATGGAACCAGATGGTGTCGGTGCACTTTATCAAGCATTGGCAGAATTAAGAGAAAAACTAGGAAAAGAAGGACTTTTTGAAGGGCCTAAACAACAGTTGCCTCGTTATCCCAAACGAATCGCTGTGGTTACAAGTCCTAGTGGTGCTGTCATTCGGGATATCATTACGACAGTCAAAAGACGGTATCCGATTGCACAACTGGTCCTTTTTCCAACCTTGGTCCAAGGCGAGCAGGCGGCGGATGACATTGTGCGGAACATTCAGCGAGCCGATGCGCAAGGCGATTTTGATACGATGATCATCGGCCGTGGCGGTGGTTCAATCGAGGATTTATGGCCATTTAATGAAGAAAAAGTGGCTCGAGCCATTCATGCTGCCACCACACCGATTATTTCATCGGTTGGTCACGAAACAGATGTGACAATTGCCGATATGGTAGCAGATGTTCGTGCAGCAACGCCAACGGCAGCAGCGGAACTAGCGGTACCAGTTTTAAATGAAGAACTATTAAGAATTAGTGAACGGCGTAGTCGTTTAGAACAAAGCTTTTTATATCTCTTACAACAACGAACAGAACGTTTCCAACGACTACAAAACTCTTATGTGTTTAAGCAACCTGAGCGACTTTATGAAGGTCAAACGATTAAATTAGATCGAATGACGCAACGTCTTTTCCAAGCAATGACAACGATTCATCACCAAAAGCAACGTCAAGCCCAAGGAATTATCGCTCAATTGCAACAACAGACACCAAAGGGACAATTAAGAGAAAGTCAGCAACAGTTGGCGTTTTTACAACGAAACTTGCAAACACAAATGACACAATTGTTCCTAAACAAACAAAAGCAATTCACGTCTGCTGTTCAACAATTAGACTTACTCAGCCCACTCAAAATTATGGGTCGAGGATATAGTTATACTACAAAAGAGGACCGTGTCGTTAAAACTGTTACCGAGTTACAGCCAGCAGATCAATTAACGATTCATTATGCTGACGGTACAGTTCAAGCAAACGTCGAAACAATAACAGCGAAAAAAGAGGAGTTTTAACATGCCAGCAAAAGAAAAAACGTTTGAAGAATCATTAAATGCCTTAGAAGAAATCGTTCAGCGCTTAGAACGAGGAGATGTTCCTTTGGAAGAAGCCTTAGTTGCCTTTCAAGAGGGCATGGCATTAAGTAAACAATGTCAAGATACATTGGAAAAAGCGGAAAAAACTTTAACGAAAATGATGACAGAAAACAATGAAGAAATTGTTTTTGAAGAGAGCGAGGAAGCGTAATGACGAATTTTAGTCAACAGCATTTACCGTTGGTTGAAAAAGTCATGGTCGATTTTATCGCAGAATATACTGAAAATGAGCGTTTGAAAGAAGCAATGCTCTACTCAATACACGCAGGTGGCAAACGATTACGCCCGCTATTAGTGCTAACAACAGTGGCCGCTTTTCAAAAAGAGATGGAAACACAAGACTATCAAGTGGCTGCCTCTTTAGAGATGATTCATACGTATTCATTAATTCATGATGATTTACCAGCAATGGATGATGATGATTTACGTCGTGGCAAACCAACCAATCACAAAGTGTTTGGTGAAGCGACTGCCATTTTAGCAGGGGATGGCTTATTAACAGGCGCATTTCAGTTACTTTCTTTGAGCCAATTAGGCTTAAGTGAAAAAGTTTTACTGATGCAACAACTAGCAAAGGCAGCGGGGAATCAAGGCATGGTTGCCGGCCAAATGGGTGATATTGAAGGAGAAAAAGTCAGCTTGACTTTAGAAGAGTTAGCGGCTGTTCATGAAAAGAAAACCGGAGCGCTAATTGAATTCGCCTTAATTGCTGGGGGCGTATTAGCCAATCAAACAGAAGAAGTCATTGGTTTACTGACACAGTTTGCGCATCACTATGGCTTGGCTTTTCAAATTCGTGATGACTTATTAGATGCCACAAGTACAGAAGCAGATTTAGGTAAAAAAGTAGGCCGGGATGAAGCGTTGAATAAAAGTACGTATCCAGCTCTTCTAGGGATTGCTGGCGCGAAAGATGCGCTAACGCATCAATTAGCAGAAGGTAGCGCTGTTTTAGAAAAAATCAAAGCAAATGTTCCCAACTTTTCAGAAGAACATTTAGCAAACTTGTTAACTCAGTTACAATTGAGATAGAAAGAAGGCACTTATGAAAAAAGAACGCGTCGATGTCTTAGCGTTTAATCAAGGACTATTTGAAACACGAGAAAAAGCAAAACGCAGCGTGATGGCTGGTTTGGTTTACAATGATAAAAATGAACGTTTAGATAAACCAGGGGAAAAAATTTCTGTGGAGACACCCTTACATACTAAGGGCCAAGTAATGCCTTATGTTTCTCGTGGGGGCTTAAAACTAGAGAAGGCACTAAATGTTTTTGCAATCAACGTTCAAGGCAAAACAATGCTAGATATTGGTTCCTCCACAGGTGGTTTTACCGATGTCGCTTTACAAAATGGGGCTCGTTTGAGTTACGCTTTAGATGTTGGCTATAACCAACTAGCATGGAAAATTCGGCAAGATGAACGCGTGGTGGTAATGGAACGTACCAATTTTCGCTATAGTAAACCTGAAGATTTCACTGAAGGGGTGCCGGATATTGCAACGATTGATGTTTCCTTTATTTCATTACGCTTAATTTTGCCACCTCTCCATGATATTTTGAAAAAAGGTGGTAGTGTGGTGGCGTTAATTAAGCCACAATTCGAAGCTGGCAAAGAGTTTGTTGGGAAAAAAGGAATCGTGCGTGATCCAGAAACCCATCAAATGGTTGTGGAAGAAATCACACGCTTTGCCATGAATAACGGTTATGATGTGAAAAACTTAGATTTTTCACCAATCACTGGTGGCGAAGGAAACATTGAATTTTTGGCACATTTAGTTTCTGTTGATGGGGAAGGATCCTATCAAGCGACAGAATCCATTGAAGAAGTTGTCGCGCATGCGCATCAAAAATTAGTGGAATGATGAGAAA
Source organism: Enterococcus sp. HMSC078F03 (assembly GCF_001811595.1). Taxonomy (NCBI): domain Bacteria; kingdom Bacillati; phylum Bacillota; class Bacilli; order Lactobacillales; family Enterococcaceae; genus Enterococcus; species Enterococcus sp. HMSC078F03. The sequence goes on from NZ_KV805578.1 coordinate 14,402, forward strand.
AGTTAGAAGAAAGAAGTGGACGCCTACGGGTGAAAGCTTCTTTTTTGTATAAATCTAGTAATTCATCTTTTAAAATGCATAAAAATAAGCTATGATGAGGGCAAGAGTAAACTGAAAAGGAGAGCGGCGCCATGAGAAAGCAAGATAGACACCGTTTAATTACACGTTTATTGACTGAAAAAAATATTCAAAAGCAAGAAGATTTTGTCAACTATTTACAAGAAAAGGGCGTAGCTGTTACACAAGCAACGATTTCTCGCGACATTAAAGATATGAAACTGATTAAAGTTCCTTCTGCAGAAGGGGGTTATCGATATAGCCTTCCATTAGAGACACAAGCTAATACGAGTGCTAAACTTGCAAAGCTTTTAAAAGATGCCTTTGTAGCTGCAGAACAAATGGAAAAATATGTCGTATTACGAACCATTCCTGGCAATGCAGCGGCGTGTGGTAGTTTAATCGAAAAGAATTACCAAGAGAAACTTTTTGCCGTCATCAACGATGACGATAGTGTCCTCATGATTGCACGAACTGAGGAGGCGGCAGAAAAACTTCATAAAGAGCTGTTAAGCTATCTATAAAGAATGAGGTGAACAAGATGTTACAAGAACTTTCCGTGAAAAATTTTGCGATTATCTCTTCGTTACAATTAGAGTTTCAAATGGGTATGACCGTTTTAACGGGAGAAACGGGTGCGGGGAAATCCATCATTATTGATGCAATGGGATTACTCACAGGCGGACGCGGCTCCAGTGACTATATTCGTCAAGGAGCAAATAAATGCACTTTAGAAGGACTTTTTTCAATGCCGAAAAGTCAAGAATTAAAGCAATTATTAGAAGAATTAGGTATTGAAACAGAAGAAGATTCTTTAGTGATTCAACGAGATATTTCCGCTTCTGGTAAAAATGTTTGCCGTGTCAACGGACGAATTGTCAACATTACTAATTTAAAAAGAATTGGGGAATATTTAGTAGATATTCATGGCCAAAACGAACATCAAGAATTGATGCAAAGTGAACGCCATATTGATATGTTAGATGAATTTGGTGGGAAAAAACTTTTAACAGTCAAAGAAAAATATACACGGGCATATCAAGAGTATCGCGCACTCGAAGCCAAAGTCAGAAAGCGACAAAAAAATGAAAAAGAATTTGCCCAAAGAATGGACATGCTTCATTTTCAAAGTGATGAAATTGCTAGTGCACAGTTAGTCGCTGGCGAAGAAGAACAATTGCTAGAAGAACGCAATAAACTGAACAATTTTCAAAAGATTGCTGATGCACTGACGATTAGTTATGCCGCGCTAAATGGTGAAGACGATAGTAGCTTGGATAAAATCGGAACAAGTATGAATGAACTCGCTTCGATTGAATCCCTTGATCCAGAATACAAAACATTGTCAGATACTGTTCAAAATGCTTACTACTTACTACAAGAAGCTAGTGGAGATCTTTCTAGGTTGATTGATGGCTTAGAACTAGACGAAGGTCGCTTGAATGAAGTAGAAAATCGTTTGGAATTAATCCGTCAAATGAAACGTAAATATGGCGATTCAATCGAAACGATTTTATCTTACTATGAAGAAATCACCAAAGAGTTAGCAGAGGCTGATTTTTTGGAAGGTGGTACAGGTGACTTAGAAGCGTTGCTTGCAGAGAAACAACAAGCGGCTCATCAACAAGCGTTAGTTTTACGAAAAGAGCGAAAGCGCCTAGCCAAAGAGCTCGAACAACAAATTTTAACCGAATTAAAAGAACTATATTTGGAGCGAACGGAATTTGAAGTCCGCTTTACAGAACTTGAGCATTTACAAGAAAATGGCTTAGACGGAGTAGAATTTTATATTACTACTAACCCAGGGGAACCATTAAAACCGTTAGTTCGGGTGGCTTCTGGCGGAGAACTTTCGCGAGTGATGCTGGCTATGAAAACAATCTTTTCTCAAACGCAAGGGATCACTAGTATTGTTTTTGATGAAGTGGATACAGGAGTCAGTGGCCGAGTAGCACAGGCGATTGCCGATAAAATTTATCAGATTTCAGAAAATTCGCAGGTGTTGTGTATCACGCACTTGCCCCAAGTGGCGGCCGTTGCCGATGAACATTATTTTATTGAAAAAGAAATCGTGGCGGGTCGGACAGAAACAAGCGTCCGAATTTTATCTGAAAAAGAGCGAGTAAACGAAATTGCGCGTATGCTCGCAGGAAGTGAAATTACGAAATTAACCATTGAACATGCACAAGAGCTGTTGGCGATGGCGAAAAAATAGCCGCTCTATTTGAGCAAGTAAAAAAACAGCCCCTTCAATTGATAGAAGGGGCTGTTTTTTTACTTTTAGTGTGTGAAAAAGTTCTCCAGTTTAAAGACTAAGAATTGCTGTTAAAACAGTTGAACCTACAATTGCGATCAGCATTAGCCAAACCACGACTTTCGTGATTTTTGAAAAGCGACTTTGTTCTTTGTCGTTCATAAATGACACGTCCTTTTTAATTTCTGCTAATAGTGTACAACCTTTTCCTGAAAACAGCAACCTAAAGTTATAAGAGATTCTTTTTCTTTAAAATTCGAATACTAATTACGCAGATTAAGGTAGTGATAGCAAAAATAATCCAAAAAGAATATTCATGCTCTGCAAAAGGGAGTTTCACATTCATGCCGTAGATTCCCCCGATGATGGTCGGGATGGTTAGGACAATTGTTAAGGATGTTAAAATTTTCATGACATTATTTAAGTTATTTGAGACGATTGCTGAAAAAGTATTACTAATGTTATCAACTAATTTTAGTTGTATTTTAGTCGTATTTAGTCCTTGTTCTAGTTCAATCAAAATATCCTTTAAAAATGGCAAATGTTTTTCTGGATGATTAAAAATTTCAGCGCTATATAAACGTTTTAATACTTTTAAATTATCCGTTAAAGCTGCTTCGAAATAAACTAGACTTTTTTGAATGTCCATAATCTGATACAATTGACTATTTTCTGTGGCTACTTGGAGCTCTCCTTCAAGTTTGTTGGTTTGTTGGATAAGTGCTTGTAAGTTTTTATTGAAGGAAAGGGCCATCTTCCATGAAAGGGCTAAAATTAAGGCCTTCTCAATAGAAAGATCTTGATGCGTGAACGCCTCTTTTTGAATCCCATGAACGATGTCGTTAGGCCCATTGCTAACAGTAATTAGTTTGTTATCGACGGTTGCGATTAAAGCAATCGGCACCGTTTCTACTTGCAGATAGCCACTAGGACTGATACTAGCTTTGGGATAACGAAATAAAAGTAACGTAGGCGTTTGTAATTTTTCGTGGCGGAAACCTTCCACTCGAGCATTTTCTTCATCATCTAAAACGCCGGTAAGATAATCTGTTGGTAAGTGGTATTGATTGACGAGACGCTCGATTTCTTCTTCCGTAGGAGATTCTACCGAAATCCAACTTAGGGCTTCATCGTCTGGTGAACAAGGTTCAAAATAGTCATTTTTCAATAATAAATAATTAATCAAAAGATTCACCCCGAATCAACATTTTTTGTTCTAAATCCATTATAATAGAAGTATGACACAATACGAGAAGAAAAGCTTATAAAAAACATTCAAAAATAAGTGGCCGCGATAGGTGAGGCCTCGTTTTGAAAATGGTTTGATAAGTAATCCGTTTTTTATATGAAAAAGCAAGCAAAAAGGGCTTTTAGCACATATATTTAAACGAAATGAAACATCTGTGTAACGTTGATGAAGTATAGTTATAGCAGGTGGAATGAAAGGATTTGTTGAGAGAATGGTGTCGTTTTCGGCAATAATGTTATTTTGGTATATTTTTCCGGTAATTGTGCTCTTTGCGTGCAATTTTCTCGTGTCCACTTTTTCCCTAACGGAACGTTGGAAAATAAAAGCACCGGATTTGGCCATTCCGTTTTTATTCATAGGGATCCATGAGTTATCCAAAGATAGTTATGATGAATCGATTATGCCGTATTTTGTGATTTCTATTTTGTTATTAGGAGTCGCTGTTGCCCTGTTTCAAGCTTATTATTATGGAGAGATTTTATATAGACGATATTTCAAGATGTTTTGGCGGTTGACGTTTTTACTAACGTTTGTGTTGTATGTGTTGCTTATCTTGCTAAATATCAGTCATTATCTACTGTAATAAAGCGTGGAGACAATAGGGGAAATACGCTGTGGGAAAATGTCCCCCACAACTCCCCACTCCGTGGGGTTTTTTTGTTATTTTGGGGGTTATTTGATAAAAAACATAGTAAAAACCTTGTTATAATAACATTTTTTGTTGGATGATGCTTGTTACATAAAACCCTGTAAATATTACAGAAATTTTAAATAACAGTTAAAAAATAGAAGTTTTTAGATTTATAGTGGTAGAAAGTGGTGGGATGTGGTAGACTTGTTCTATCAAGTGGAAAAGCGGGTGTATTGGCTATGCTTATGGGTGAATACCAACATAATATCGATGCCAAAGGCCGCCTAATCGTTCCATCAAAGTTTCGTGAGGAACTTGGTGAAAAATTTGTGGTAACGAGAGGGATGGATGGCTGTTTATTTGGTTATCCTTTAAATGAATGGTCACAACTTGAAGCAAAACTTCAAGAAATGCCCTTAGCTAAGAAAGATGCACGTACCTTTGTGCGATTCTTTTATTCCGCTGCAACTGAATGTGAGATTGATAAGCAAGGTCGTATCAATATTCCGGCGAATTTACGAACACATGCCAGTTTAGAAAAAGGCTGTGTTGTTATCGGCGTCTCTAACCGAATTGAAATTTGGAGTGACGAACGTTGGCATGCATTCTCTGATGAAGCTGAAGAAAACTTTGATGAATTAGCAGAAACAATGATTGATTTTGGATTTTAGGAATGAGGCAAATGATGACTGAAGAATTTCGCCATTACACCGTTCTTTTAAAAGAAACAGTGGATGGATTACAAGTGAAGCCGGATGGCGTATACGTAGATTGCACACTCGGTGGTGCCGGACATAGTGAATACTTACTGACACAATTGAATGAGCACGGTCATTTATATGCCTTTGATCAAGACCAAAAAGCGTTGGCACATGCTAAGACTCGTTTGCAGAAATATGTAGACAAAGGTCAAGTGACCTTCATCAAATCAAATTTTAGAAATATTAAAGAAGAATTGGCAGAACACGGGGTGTTCCATGTTGATGGAATTCTATACGATTTAGGTGTTTCGTCACCACAATTAGATGAAGCAGAACGTGGTTTTAGCTATCATCAAGACGCGCCCTTAGATATGCGCATGGATCAAGACGCACCCTTGACGGCTCGCGAAGTGGTGAATACGTATAGCTATGGTGAGTTAGTAAAAATTTTCTTTCGTTATGGGGAAGAGAAATTTTCGAAACAGATTGCTCGAGAAATTGAACGTGTTCGCGAAAAGCAACCAATTGAAACAACAGGTGAACTTGTTGAGATTATTAAGACGGCGATTCCAGCTCCAGCAAGACGCAAAGGTGGACATCCCGCAAAACGAATTTTCCAAGCAATTCGCATTGCCGTTAATGATGAATTAGGGGCAGTTGAAGAGTCGCTAGAACAAGCAATTGATTTGCTAGCGAAAAATGGCAGAATCAGTGTGATTACGTTCCATTCGTTAGAAGATCGTATCGTTAAAACAATGTTTAAAGAATACAGTACGGTACAAGATTTGCCACCAGGCATTCCAGTGGTACCAGAAGAATTTCAACCAGAATTAAAAGTAATTACCAGAAAACCAATTTTACCAAGTGACAGTGAGTTATCTGAGAATAATCGTTCACGAAGTGCGAAGTTACGCATTGCCGAAAAAATAAAATCTAGTTAGAGAGAGGGGTAGACACATGGCTGAATTGAAGAAAGTAAATGATTTCCATTATGAAGCACCAGAAATGGATCAGCCAACTGTGGCAACAGAGCAAGACAGAAAAATGCAAGAGGAAACACTACCTGTCCCCACTCTATTACCCAAAAAGAAACTAAAAAATGTCTCTTTACTAGAAAAATTAATCGGTGTTGTATTAGTTTGTGCAACGATTGGTATTGCAATTGCGACAATTCAAGTAAGAACGACAATTGTCCAAACCATGAACGATATTACAGAAACACAAGCAGTCATTAAAGAAAAGGAAGATAACGCTTTGAAATTGGAACAAGAAAGAAGCGAACTTTCTAAATCAGATCGAATCAAAGATGTCGCTAAAAAACAAGGGCTAGAAAATAACGGCGACAATGTTAGGACTGTTAAATAATGAGTAAAAGACATAAATTTAAACAATTCATGAAAAAGAAAAACTTAAATCCGATGAACAATCGTAAAAAAGTAGGCATCATTTTATTCGCTACGAGTATTGGATTGTTCTTTTTATTTGCCTTTAGAACGACATACATTGTGGCAACAGGCAAAGTAGCCGGTGTATCACTAAAGGAAAAAACAGCTTCTTTATATGAAGGAAGCCAAGTGGTAAAAGCTAAGCGAGGATCAATTTTAGATCGATATGGTAATCCAATCGCAGAAGATGCTACCTCCTATTCGTTATATGTCGTATTATCAAAAAAATATACGGGACAAAATAATGAAAAGCTTTATGCGGAGAAAAAAGACTTCGATGATATTGCTGAAATTTTAGCGAAATATACCAAACTAGACAAAAAAACAGCATTGAAATACTTGAATAATGGGATCCATGAAGATGGGTCAACACAATATCAAGTGGAGTTTGGTGCAGGTGGTCAAAACATTACCTTGGAAACACGCCAAAAAATTGAAGCAGATTTGAAAAAGAAAAAAATCTCAGGTGTTTATTTCAATGAACATCCAGCCAGATTATATCCCAATGGGCAGTTTGCTTCTCACTTTATTGGCTATACGAAAGCAGCCAATCCAGATGATGATAAAGAAGGCTTAGTAGGCGCAATGGGACTAGAACAGACCTATAATGATATTTTAAGCGGAACCGATGGCCGTGTATATTTTGAAAAAGATATTTATGGCAATGCCTTACCAGGAACTGTGGCGGAAGAGAAAAAAGCAGTGGATGGTCAAGATATTTACACAACGCTGGATAGTCGCTTGCAAAATACCTTAGAAGATTTAATGACGCAAGTTAATGAAAAATATGAACCAGTTTCTATGACTGCCATGTTAATGGAAGCAAAAACAGGCGAAATTGTTGCCATGTCTCAACGGCCAACATTTAATCCTGAAACGAAACAAGGGTTAGATGATAATGGCACGTGGCAGAACCTATTAGTTGAAAGTCCTTATGAACCAGGCTCAACAATCAAATTATTTACAACAGCTGCTTCTATGGAACAAGGACAGTTTAATCCTAATGAATTATTCAATCGTGTTGGTGGAATTCAAGTTGGGGATGTAACTGTGAATGACCATGACTACACTCGGTTGAACGGCAAAGAATATTTGAATTATCGTCAAGCCATTTCTTGGTCTAGTAATATTGGTATGGTAAAACTAGAACAAAAAATGGGTGATGAAAAATGGATGGAGTATTTGAAAAAATTTGGTTTTGGTACGAGCACGCATTCAGGTTTAAGTGGTGAATCTGCTGGTAAATTGCCAGGAACAAACTTTGTAGATAGAGCAATGTCGGCATTTGGTCAAGCAATTACGGTTACTAATTTCCAAATGATGAAAGGTTTCTCAGCTATTGCAAATGACGGTTCAATGTTGCAACCTCATTACATCAGCAAAATTGTTGACAAAAATACAGGAAAAGAAACGATTACGGAACCACAAATCGTAGGAACCCCAATCAAAGCGCAAACAGCTCAACAGATTCGTACGTACATGATTGATACTGTTGAAGACCCGACTTACGGGATTGCGTATGATATTTATAAAGTACCAGGCTATCATGTTGCTGCCAAAACAGGAACTGCCCAGATTTCAGATGGTAAAGGGTACGTTGATGGAGCAAGTCAAGTCTTGTCTTCTGTAGTGGAAATGGTCCCAGCGGATAATCCTGAATATGTTTTGTATATTACACTTAGACAAGCAAAATCAGGTTCGCCTTCAGAAGCAATGGCGGCAATTGCAAACCCATTAATGAAATTAGCGTTAGACATTAAAGAGACAGATCCGGAAACAACGAAAGTAGCTTCTGATAAAGTCACAGTTGCTGATTATAAAAACATGACGCCAGCGGAAGCGTTGGCCAATGCCAAAGTGAACGGGGTTGATCCTGTGATTATCGGCGATGGTGAAAAAATCAAGAAACAATCAACGCCGTCTGGTCAAACATTAATGCCTAATCAAAAATTGATTTTGATCACAAATGGAACAAACTATATGCCTGATTTAACCGGCTGGTCGAAGAGCGATGTTACCAAGTTTGGCGATCTATTAGGTTTGACTGTCGAGTTTAAAGGTGAAGGCTATGTGACGAAACAAAGTATCGCTGCTGAAACTGAAATTACGGAGAAAAAATTAACCGTGACTTTAGAAGGCACAGAATAATAACGTAGAATATTAGGAGAGATAACATGGAGTGGACACAGATTTTTATTCCCATAGTGGTGAGTTTTGCCATTACAGTGAGCGTAATGCCACTATTCATTGGCTATTTTCAAATGAAAAAACAAGGGCAGGTTACTCGTGAAGATGGCCCAACTTGGCATAGCGTGAAAACAGGTACCCCTACAATGGGGGGAGTCGTTTTCCTTGTAGCCAGCTTGATTACTTCATTAGCAATGGGGTTGTTTTTCCACCAATTTACGCCGTCTCTACTAATTATTCTATTTATTTTAGTATTATACGGTTTGCTAGGTTATTTAGATGATTTCATAAAAGTCTTTAAAAAACGGAACATGGGCTTAAATTCTCGTCAAAAATTAATTGGTCAAATTTTTGGTGGGTTGGTTTTCTACTTTGTTTATCGAAGTGAAGGCTTTTCAGACACCTTAGATTTGTTTGGATTAGCAGAAGTTCCGTTAGGTATTTTTTATGGCGTGTTTATTATTTTTTGGTTAGTCGGTTTTTCTAATGCCGTGAATTTGACAGATGGGATTGACGGCTTAGTTGCTGGTTTAGGAACAATTTCATTTGGTACTTATGCAATTATTGCCTGGAAACAACAACAATTTGATGTTGTGATTATCTGCCTAAGTGTGATTGGTGGGCTGATTGGCTTTTTCCCTTATAATAGAAAACCAGCAAAAATCTTCATGGGTGATGTTGGTTCATTAGCATTAGGTGGATTGTTAGCAGCAATTTCAATTATTTTGCATCAAGAATGGACGCTACTTTTAATTGGACTTGTCTACGTTTGTGAAACAGCAAGTGTTATTTTACAAGTTGCTTCATTTAAATTATTTGGTCGACGGATTTTTAAAATGTCACCAATTCATCACCATTTTGAAATGTGTGGTTGGTCTGAATGGAAAATTGATTTTGTCTTTTGGTCTGTCGGTTTAATCTGTTCAGGAATCACATTATGGATTCTTTTCTAATCTATCAAAGGGGAAATTGACAATGAAAAAAATAACAACCTATCAAAACAAAAAAGTGTTGGTTTTAGGACTAGCTAAAAGTGGTGTCAGCGCAGCGAAACTCTTACATGAGTTAGGTGCGCTCGTTACCGTTAATGACGCAAAACAATTTGATCAAAACCCTGACGCCCAAGATTTATTAACCTTGGGTATTCGTGTTGTTACAGGAGGGCATCCAATTGAATTGTTGGATGAAGAATTTGAACTAATCGTTAAAAATCCTGGTATTCCTTATACAAACCCACTTGTGGCAGAAGCACTAACTCGGAAAATTCCTATCATAACTGAGGTGGAATTAGCAGGTCAAATTGCGGAATGTCCAATTGTCGGCATTACGGGCACCAATGGCAAAACAACCACGACCACGATGATTGGTTTATTGCTAAACGCTGACAGAACGGCTGGTGAGGCACGTTTGGCGGGAAATATTGGTTTTCCAGCGAGTACGGTGGCTCAAGAAGCAACAGCCAAGGATGATCTTGTGATGGAACTTTCTAGTTTTCAGTTAATGGGAATTGAGACGTTTCACCCACAAATTGCAGTAATTACAAATATTTTTGAGGCACACTTGGATTATCATGGTTCGCGGAAAGAATATGTTGCTGCAAAATGGGCCATTCAAAAAAACATGACCGCAGAGGACACCTTGATTTTAAATTGGAATCAAGTAGAGCTTCAAACGTTAGCTAAAACCACAGCAGCCAACGTATTGCCTTTTTCAACGAAAGAAGCAGTAGAAGGTGCTTATCTTTTAGATGGGAAATTATATTTCAATGAAGAATATATTATGCCCGCCGATGAGCTAGGGATTCCTGGTAGTCACAATATTGAAAATGCACTCGCAGCGATTTGTGTAGCTAAATTAAAAAATGTATCGAATGCTCAGATTAGACAAACTTTGACAAACTTTTCAGGCGTTCCCCATCGAACGCAATTTGTTGGCGAAGTTCAGCAAAGACGTTTTTATAACGATTCAAAAGCAACCAATATTTTAGCTACAGAGATGGCGTTAAGTGGGTTTGACAACCAAAAGCTACTTTTACTTGCGGGCGGCTTGGATCGCGGTAACTCATTTGATGAATTGGTTCCTGCTCTGCAGGGACTCAAAGCAATTGTTTTATTTGGAGAAACTAAAGAAAAATTGGCGGAAGCTGCTAAAAAAGCGAACATTGAAACAATTTTATTTGCTGAAAATGTTCAAACGGCGGTTACCATTGCCTTTGATTATTCGGAAAAAGATGATACTATTTTACTATCACCTGCTTGCGCAAGTTGGGACCAATACCCGAATTTTGAAGTACGCGGGGAAGCCTTTATGCAAGCTGTTCAACAATTAAAAGAAAGTGAAATGTGAGAAAATGAAGATACTAGTAACTGGTGGTGGCACAGGTGGGCATATCTATCCTGCGTTATCCTTCGTCGAACACGTCAAAAAAGAAGCACCTGCAACAGAATTCTTGTATGTGGGAACAGAAAATGGTTTAGAAAGTCAAATTGTGCCAAAGGCGAAAATTCCATTTAAAACGATTAAAATTCAAGGATTCAAGCGTTCGCTGAGTCCTCAAAATTTTAAAACAATTTATTTATTTTTAACAAGTATTAATAAAGCAAAAAAAATTATTCGTGAATTTCAACCAGATGTGGTCATTGGTACAGGCGGTTATGTTTCTGGTGCAGTAGTTTATGCGGCCCACCAATTAAAAATACCGACAATTATTCATGAACAAAATAGTATCCCTGGAATGACAAATAAATTTTTAAGTCGTTATGTGGATAAAATTGCGATTTGTTTTCCGGATGTCGCTAGTTTTTTCCCGAAAGAAAAAACAATTTTGACAGGGAACCCGCGGGGACAAGAAGTCGTAACGGTGGAAAAGTCAGCTATTTTATCAGAGTTTGGCTTGGATCCAGCAAAGAAAACGGTGGTTTTATTTGGCGGAAGTCGTGGCGCCTTGAAAATCAATCAAGCGTTTGAACAGGCCTTTCCTTTGTTTGAAGAGAGAGAGTATCAAGTTTTATACGCTTCAGGAGAAAGATATTATCAGGAACTTCAAGAAAGTCTAAAGCTTTCTGAAAAGAAATTGACAAACATAAGTGTGCAACCGTATATTGATAAAATGGTTGAAGTGATGGCTAATACCGATTTAATGGTGGGACGTGCAGGAGCAACCTCAATTGCGGAGTTCACCGCATTAGGATTACCAGCAATTTTAATTCCGAGTCCTTACGTCACGAATGATCATCAAACGAAAAATGCGCAAAGCTTAGTAAAAGTTGGTGCTGTTGAAATGATTCCAGATGCAGAATTGACCGGCGCTCGTTTAGTTGCGGCAATTGATGATATTTTATTAAACAATGAAAAAAGACAACAGATGGCAACGGCGTCCAAAGGGGAAGGCATCCCAGATGCAAGTGATCGTTTGTATCAAGTTGTGAAAACGTTAGTCTGAGATAGGAGGTGTGGAAGATTAGTAACGAGAACGATATATTCAAAAAAAGAAAACCATTACCTCCAAAAAAATCGGAAGAGTCTCAACCTGAACTGACACCTTGGCAAAAACAAAACCAAGAATATTTGAAGAAGCAAGCGGAAGAAGCTGCTTCAAAAGGTGAAAACGAACAAGCAGAAGTCATCATCACTTTACAAGAACAAAGTCAAGAAGAGCCTCAACAACATCTTCCACAAGAAACAGTGGAAGAAGAGGAGCATTTTGCAGATCGTTTACCGAACGTTAAGAAAACACGGAACAAGCGCTTATATAGGCGTTTAGCCTTTATTTTAACTTGTTTAGGGACAGCCATTTTAGTGGCATTGTATTTTGTTTCGCCTCTTAGTCGATTGAGTGAAGTAACAGTTTCAGGTAACAAAAGTGTGGAGAGTCAAGCGATTATTCAGCAGTCAAAACTTGAAACGGGCAGTGGCTTATGGGAGCAGTATTCAAATAGAAATTATTTTTCTGCAAATATTCAGAAAAAGTTTCCAATTATAAAAAAGGCGAACATTAAGTTAAATGGTATTAATTCATTTAAAATTGATATTCAAGAGTATCAAATTGTCGCTCTTGCTGCGACTAAAGGCGGCTATCATCCGATTTTAGAGAATGGTAAAACTTTGGCGGAAACCACCAAAGCTGCTGAAAGTGGCAAACCAATTTTTGAGAATTTCAAAGAGGATAAATTAATCCCTGAATTAATGGCCTCTTACAACAAATTACCTCAAGAAATTAAACAAGGAATTTCAGAAATTAAATATGCACCATCCAAAACCAATAAAGACTTGATTAATGTCTATATGAATGATGGAAATCGAGTGATTGTTAATATTTCTGATTTAAGTGAAAAAATGGCTTATTATTCACAAGTAGCCGAGCAAATGGACAAACCTGGAATCGTTGATATGGAAGTCGGCATTTTTTCTTATCCGTATGAAAAAGAAAGTGAAGAAACGGGCAGTGAAGTTTCCGAAGATTCAGCGGTTGAAAATCAAGAAGTTGCGGACCCAAATGCAGGCGTAGCAACGGATGAAGCGAATAACGGTACGCCGACAAATGGAGAAAATCAAGAAGTGCAACAAGCAGAATAAGTTTTTTACAAAAATGTTTCAAAAATTAACGAACAAATTCGTATAATCTGCTTTCTAAAACCCCCATTTTTATGGTAAAATTGGAAGAAGTGAATAATACTAAAAAAGAGATAGTTAAACGGACGCCTTTGTCCGCTTAGATATTGGAATTAATAGGAGGAGGAATTCCGTTCATGGCAAAAACAGGAATGTATGTAGGCCTCGATATTGGTACAACTTCTGTCAAAGTAGTTGTCGCTGAATATATTGAAGGTCAAATGAACATCATCGGCGTTGGAAATGCAAAATCAGACGGTTTGAATCGAGGGATTGTCGTCGATATTGATCAAACAGTTCAAGCAATCCAACGGGCCGTTCGACAAGCCGAAGAAAAAGCCGGCATTCAAATTAAAAGCGTAAATGTTGGATTACCAGCGAATTTATTAGAAGTAGAAAGCTGTCAAGGAATGATAGCTGTTAGCAGTGAATCAAAAGAAATTACAGATGAGGATGTGCGCAACGTCGCATCTGCAGCTTTGGTTCGTTCAACTCCTCCTGAACGTCAAATTGTTGCAATCTTACCGCAAGACTTTACCGTCGACGGCTTTGAAGGCATCAAAGACCCACGTGGAATGCTTGGCGTTCGCATGGAGATGTTTGGCGTTGTCTATACTGGACCAAAAACAATCATCCATAACATCCGTAAATGTGTTGAAAAAGCTGGCTTAGGAATTAACGAATTAGTGATTATACCGCTTGCTTTAACAGAAACAATTTTAACAGATGGCGAAAAAGACTTTGGAACAATTGTCATTGATATGGGTGGCGGTCAAACAACGACATCTGTTATCCACGACAAACAATTGAAATTTACTCATGTTAACCAAGAAGGCGGCGAGTTCATCACGAAAGATATCTCAATCGTATTGAATACTTCTTTTAACAACGCCGAAGCCTTAAAAATTAATTATGGGGATGCTTATCCAGAAAGAACTTCAGCAAACGAAGAGTTTCCTGTTGATGTTATCGGTAAGTCAGAGCCTGTAAGAGTGGACGAACGTTACCTTTCAGAAATTATTGAAGCGCGTGTGGAACAAATTTTGAGAAAATCAAAAGAAGTTCTGGATGAAATTGATGCGTTTGAATTACCTGGAGGCGTTGTGTTAACTGGTGGCGCCGCTAGTATGCCAGGTATTGTCGATTTGGCGCAAGAGATTTTTGAAGCCAACGTAAAACTATACGTACCAAATCACATGGGCTTACGTAACCCAGTCTTTGCTAATGTCATTAGCATTGTGGAATATTCAGCGCAACTAAACGATATTTATCACATTGCCAAATATGCAATCCCTGGTGAAAAATCGAAACCAGCACAATCAGTCGCTGTCCAACAAGAAGTTCGCTATGACACATATGCTGAACAGCCTCAAGAAGAATACGAAGAATTCAACGAACGTGAGTCTGGTGAAAAAGTGACAGGCAAAATCAAAGACTTCTTCTCGAACATTTTCGACTAATCACACAAACAGGAGGATACGATATCATGGAATTTTCATTAGACAATAACATTAACAACGGTGCAGTCATTAAAGTTATCGGTGTAGGCGGCGGCGGCGGAAACGCTGTAAACCGTATGATCGAAGAAAACGTTAAAGGCGTGGAATTTATCACAGCCAATACAGACGTTCAAGCATTAAAACATTCAAAAGCAGAAACAGTGATTCAATTAGGCCCTAAATACACTCGTGGTTTAGGTGCCGGTTCACAACCTGAAGTTGGCCAAAAAGCTGCAGAAGAAAGTGAACAAGTGATTTCAGAATCATTACAAGGCGCGGATATGATTTTCATTACTGCTGGTATGGGTGGCGGAACTGGTACAGGTGCTGCGCCAGTAGTTGCAAAAATCGCTAAAGAATTAGGCGCTTTAACAGTTGGTGTAGTAACTCGTCCATTTAGTTTTGAAGGTCCAAAACGTGGTCGTTTTGCCGCTGAAGGAATTGCCTTATTAAAAGAAAACGTTGATACACTATTAATTATCTCAAACAACCGCTTATTAGAAGTCGTTGACAAGAAAACGCCAATGCTTGAAGCATTTAGAGAAGCTGATAATGTATTACGTCAAGGTGTTCAAGGGATTTCAGATTTAATCACTGCACCAGGTTACGTAAACTTGGACTTTGCTGACGTGAAAACAGTGATGGAAAACCAAGGAACAGCTTTAATGGGAATTGGTGTAGCGAGCGGCGAAGAACGCGTAATTGAAGCAACGAAAAAAGCTATTTCTTCACCATTGTTAGAAACATCAATCGATGGTGCGGAACAAGTCTTATTAAACATTACTGGTGGCTTAGATATGACCTTGTTTGAAGCGCAAGATGCTTCAGATATCGTTACAAATGCTGCTTCAGGTGATGTGAACATCATCCTAGGTACATCAATCAATGAAGATTTAGGCGACGAAATTCGTGTAACAGTAATCGCTACAGGTATTGATGAATCAAAAAAGGATAGAAAACCGCACCGTCAAACAAGACAAGCGGTTCAACCAATGCAACAAACAACTCAATCTGTGGAAATGGATCAACCAAAATCACAAGAAGAAGCAAGTGCTTTTGGCGATTGGGATATTCGCAGAGAACAAAATACACGTCCAAAAGTTGACGAATCTTCATTAGAACAAGTAGACAAAAAAGAATTTGACACATTCCACCGTGAAGAACCAAATCACAATGATGACGAATTAAGTACGCCACCATTTTTCCGCAGAAAACGATAAGGAGCATCGATGAGAAATGATAGCTGAAAACTTAACAAATATTAATAATCAACTTCAGCTAGCATGCAAAAGCTCACAGCGCTCTGTTGCTGATGTGACAATGATTGGCGTCACTAAATCAGTAGGAATTGAGGAAGCAGCAGAGCTTGTTCAGCTTGGTGTCCAGAATTTAGCTGAAAACCGAGTAGATAAGTTACTAGAAAAGAAAGCTGGATTGGAAAAATTTAATGATATTCAGTGGCATTTAATTGGTAATTTACAACGTAGGAAGGTAAAATTAATTATTAATGAGATAGATTATTTTCATGCATTAGATAGTCTGAGTCTAGCCAAAGAAATTCAAAAAAGAGCAACGAAAGTTATTCGTTGTTTTGTTGAAGTGAATATAACTGGGGAAGAAAGCAAGCACGGCTTTCGTAAAGAAGACGTCTTACCTTTCATTCAAGAACTTGCTGATTTGGACAAAATTCAAATCGTCGGTCTAATGACTATGGCACCTTTTGGGGCAAGTGAAGAAGTATTACATGCAACATTTAGAGAATTAAAAGAGCTGCAAATGACCGTAAATGAGAAACATTTATCTTTTGCTCCTTGTACAGAACTTAGCATGGGAATGAGTAACGATTTCCCAATCGCAGTTGAAGAAGGTGCAACTTTTATACGAATCGGAACAGCGTTATTCAGAGATGCGTAAAGGAGAGGAATTTATGTCAATTTTTAACAAGGATGCGTTATCGAGCTTTTTTGGCTTATCTGGCGAAGAAGATGATTATTATGATAACTACGAAGAATATGAAGAGCGCAAAGCAGTTAATGAACCACCGCGTCGTGCGGCTCGGCCTAAACCACAACGCCCTGTTCAACAACAGGAAAGTTACAGTCAGCCAGCTTATACACAACAAAGTGAGCCTGTAGTTGAAAAACCTTCTGCACGCTATCGTTCTGCTGAAGCGCATCAAGAAAGAGACACACAACAAGCTGCTTACACAGAGAAAAAAGTGGTTTCTATGCGTAGTTCTAATCAATCAGCGACTACGAATACAAGACGAGCACAAGAAAGCACCGCCAATGCAAAAACACATAAAATTACTATTATTGAACCACGTGTGTATTCAGAAGCAATGAGCATTGCGAAACATTTATTTGCTGAAGAAGCTGTGCTAGTTAATTTTACATTAGTAGAAGAAGACCAAGCACGACGCATCGTTGATTTCTTAACTGGTACTGTGTATGCTTTAGACGGAGATATTCAGCGCGTTGGCAATGAAATCTTCTTATGCACACCAGCGAATATGGAAATTGATAGTGCGACAGCACAATCTTTAGCCAACAAACAATTCTTTGATTTCTAAGCCTTAGGGAGGTGTTATTATCGCAACACTGATTACTCTATTATACAAAGGCGTTCAAATCTATTCAGGATTACTAGTGATTTACGCGCTACTTTCATGGTTTCCAGGAGCATATGATTCTGCTTTCGGGCGTTTGCTCTCTAGAATTTGTGAACCATACTTAAGTTTGTTTGACCGTTTGAATTTAAGGATTGGAATGGTTGGATTTAACGTAATGGTAGGGATTATTGTCCTTAACCTAGCAGCGGGTGGCTTAGCAGTCATTTTACGAGCTATTGTTTATTAATAACTTTTAGAAAGGATGATTTATCTATGAACGCAAATGTGTATCAACATTTCCGCAAAGATGAACATCCTTTTATTGACACTGTCGGGGATTGGCTAGAGCAAGTGGAGATGCAATACGCGCCTTATTTGACAGACTTTCTTGATCCTAGACAGGCGTATATTTTGGAAACGTTGATTCGACAAAACAGTGATTTATCGTTTACTTTTTATGGTGGTTATGAGCAAGCAGAACGAAAACGCTGCTTGATTTATCCAGCGTATTACATACCAGAAGAGACAGATTTTGGTGTTGTATTATTTGAAATTATTTATCCATCTAAATTTGCGACATTATCTCATGGGAAAATTTTAGGCACCTTGATGAATGTTGGGGTTCGTAGGGAAGCCTTTGGAGATATTATTTCCGATGGTGATAAGTGGCAGGTTTTTATAGCACAAGAAGTAGCTGGCTTCGTTGTTAACCAAGTCGACAAAATTGGTAAAATTACTGTTCGCTTAGAAGAGCGGGATTATACACAAATTTTGATACCGAAGGATGGTTGGCAAGAAGAGCGAACGACTATGAGCTCTTTGCGGCTGGATAGTGTAATTTCCGCCGTATTTAATATTTCAAGGCAGCGATCAAAACAATTGATCGAATCTGGTAAAGTAAAAGTCAATTGGACAGAAACGACACGACCAGATTTTGCTTTAGACTTATTAGATATTGTTTCAATACGGGGATTTGGGCGCCTTCAGATTCAAGAATTAGAAGGAAAAACAAAGAAAGAAAAATTTCGTGTCCTCTTAGGGGTATTGAGAAAATAATCTCGAACTTTTGTTTAAGAAAACCATTTTGGCTGTTCATTCAGACGAAGTTGTGTATAATAAAAAAAGTAAGATATTTGCTATTTCAGGATTAGTATGAGAATGTGTTCATAAGGGGTTTTACAAAAATAATCCAAAGAGGTGAAGGAATATGGCATTAACTCCATTAGATATTCAAAACAAAGACTTCTCAACAAAAATGAGAGGCTATAACCAAGACGATGTAGATGACTTTTTAGATCAAGTCACACGTGATTATGAAGATGCATTACAAAAAAATCGTGAACTTGAGAAATCATTAAAACACGCAGAAGAAAAATTACAATACTTCAATGAATTGAAAGATGCATTGAATCAATCAATTATTGTTGCACAAGATACCGCTGATAAAGTGAAATCAAGTGCCAATAAAGAATCAGAAATGATTATCACTTCGGCAGATAACCAAGCCAAAGAAACCTTGGTAGAAGCTGAACGTAAATCAAATGCAATGATTGCAGATGCTGAAGCGAAATCAACACAAATCTTAGCAGAAGCAATTGAACGTGCCCGTCAATTAGCTGGGGAAACAGAAGACTTGAAGAAGAAAACACGTGTCTTCCATCAACGCTTAAGCTTAATGCTTGAAACTCAATTAGAGCAAGTAAAGAGTGAAGAGTGGGAAGAGATTTTAAAGCCTTTTTCTAGTTATGTCGGAGACAAACATACAGCAGTTAAGGAAATTCTTGATGAACAAGACCTTGACAACGAAAATGAAACTGTTGTAAACTCTGAAGAGAACACAGATGCTGTAGTAGAAAAAAAGCCTGTAATTGAAGTCACTGAAGAAACAATTGAAGAAGAATCAAAATAGATAGAACAGAACGTTTAATGTTTATTCTTAGCAGCGAGTCAATGATAGTGAAAGTTTGACAGACACTGGCATTAAACAGATCCTCTATCCTAGATGCAGTTCTGAACACTTGAGTAGGAACTGCCGGATAATTACCGTTATCAATTTCAGAGAAAGTAGGGGCAACTCTACTTTGAATTTGGGTGGTAACACGAGTACTTCGTCCCTTGGGATGGAGTACTCTTTTTTTATCTACTTTTATCAGCTATCGTTCATCTTTAGTATGAACTAACACAATTAAATCGATAAAATGAAAGCGAGGCAAATGCATATGAAAATGAAAGAAACATTGCAATTAGGAAAAACAGCTTTTCCAATGCGTGGGAACTTGCCAAACCGTGAAGCAGAATGGCAAAAAGACTGGGAAGAAAAAGGCTTATATGAACAACGTCAAAAATTAAACGAAGGAAAACCAACCTTTGTTTTACATGATGGCCCTCCGTATGCAAACGGAAATATTCATTTAGGACATTCTTTGAATAAAATCAGTAAAGATATTATTATTCGTTCAAAATCAATGTCTGGTTTCCGTTCTCCTTATGTGCCTGGTTGGGATACCCATGGTTTACCAATTGAGCAAGTGTTAACCAATAAAGGAGTTAAACGTAAAGAAATGACTGTCGCTGAGTATCGCGAAAAATGTAAAGAGTATGCCTTATCACAAGTCGATAAACAACGTAACGATTTTAAACGTTTAGGTGTGTCAGGCGATTGGGAACATCCATACATTACGTTAGATCCAGAGTATGAAGCAGCAGAAATTCGTGTTTTTGGTAAGATGGCAGAAAAAGGCTATATTTATAAAGGCTTAAAACCAATTTATTGGTCTCCTTCAAGTGAATCTTCTTTAGCAGAAGCAGAAATTGAATACAAAGATGTAAAATCACCTTCTATTTACGTAGCTTTTAATGTGGTCGATGGTAAAGGTCTTTTAGATAACGAGACAGCCTTCGTCATCTGGACGACAACCCCTTGGACATTACCAGCCAACTTAGGTATTTCAGTTAATCCCGATTTTACGTATGTTGAAGTGAAGGCAGACGGTCGTAAATTTGTAATTGCTAAAGATTTATTATCAACAGTTAAAGAAGCGATTGGTTGGGAAGAAGTAGAAGTCTTGCGAGAATTTTCTGGTGAAAAATTAGATCGTATGACAGCTCAACATCCATTCTATGATCGAACATCACTTGTTATGCTAGGCGACCACGTGACGCTAGATGCCGGGACTGGCTTAGTTCATACCGCACCAGGACATGGGGAAGATGACTATATTGTTAGCCGTAAATATGATTTACCTGTTATTTCTCCTGTTGACAGCCGTGGGGTCTTTACAGATGAAGCACCTGGTTTTGAAGGAATTTTCTATGACAAAGCGAATCCAATGATTACTGAGTTATTAGAAGAAAAAGGCGCGTTATTAAAATTAGATTTCTTTACGCATAGTTATCCACATGATTGGCGTACCAAAAAACCAGTTATCTACCGTGCAACGCCACAATGGTTTGCTTCAATTTCTAAATTCCGTCAAGATATTTTAGATGAAGTTGAGAAAGTTGACTGGCTAATTCCTTGGGGAAAAACACGTTTATATAATATGATTCGTGACCGTGGTGATTGGGTAATCTCTCGCCAAAGAGCGTGGGGTGTGCCATTACCAATCTTCTATGCTGAAAATGGGGAAGCCATCATTACGCCAGAAACAATTGAACATGTAGCGAATTTATTTGCAGAACATGGATCAAATATCTGGTTTATGCGTGAAGCAAAAGAGTTACTACCAGCAGGCTTTACACATCCAGGTTCACCAAATGGCGAGTTTACCAAAGAAACAGATATCATGGACGTTTGGTTTGACTCAGGTTCTTCACATGAAGGAGTTTTACGAGAAAGAGAAGAGTTAACTTTCCCAGCAGATATGTATTTAGAAGGTTCTGACCAATATCGTGGTTGGTTTAACTCAAGTATTACAACAAGTGTCGCTATCAATGGGGTAGCGCCTTATAAATCAATCATTTCTCAAGGAATGGTTCTCGATGGCGAAGGCCGTAAGATGAGCAAATCGTTAGGCAATACCATCTTACCTGAAAAAGTTATCAACCAAATGGGGGCAGATATCTTACGTTTGTGGGTAAGTAGTGTTGACGCGGAAGCCGATGTGCGTGTCTCAATGGATATCTTAAACCAAGTATCTGAAGTGTACCGGAAAATCCGTAATACTATGCGTTTCTTGTTAGCGAATACGAGTGATTTTAATCCAGCTGAGCATACTGTAGCTTATGCTGATTTACGTTCTGTAGATAAATACATGACGGTTCGTTTAAATCAAGTCATTCAAGAAATCCGTGAAAATGGTTATGAAAAATATAATTTTATGCATATTTATCGGACAGTTATGAACTTCTTAACTGTAGATTTATCTTCTTTCTATTTAGACTTTGCGAAAGATGTCGTTTATATTGAAGCAGAAAACGATTATCAACGTCGTTGTATGCAGACTGTTTTCTATCAAACATTGGTTTCATTAACAAAATTATTGACACCAATTATTCCACATACAGCGGAAGAAATTTGGAGTTTCTTACAAGAAGAAGAAGAGTATGTGCAATTAGCTGAATTCCCAGGTTACGAAACGTTTACTAATGAAGAAGAATTGATGGATACATGGGCAGCCTTTATGGATTTCCGTGACAATGTCTTAAAAGCGTTGGAAGAAGCTCGTCATTCTAAATTAATCGGTAAATCGTTAGAAGCTAAAGTGACCGTTTATCCAAATGAACAAATTCGTCAATTAATGACAGCTGTTGATGCAGATATTTCTCAATTACTAATTGTTTCCGACTTTGAAGTATCAAAAGAAGTAGCACCTAGTGAAGCTGTTCAATTTGAAGACATGGCTATTTTAGTTGAAAAAGCAGAAGGCGAAACGTGTGACCGTTGTCGTTCCGTTCGTCAAGATGTCGGCTCAGATGAAAAATTACCAACACTTTGTGGCCGTTGTGCACACATTGTTGAAGAAAATTATCCAGAAGCGGTTGCTGAAGGATTCGAATAAACAAGGAAAAAGATCCGCTAGTCGTTAACTAGCGGATCTTTTTTGGCTTATTTATTGATCAAGTTGACCGCGGTCACGGTACCAGTTATCTGGTTGCCATTCCCAAGTAAAGCCATCTTTTTCTAATAAGTCGAAGGCAGCTTGCGGGCCCATTGTGCCAGCGGCATAATTAGGGAAAGAAACGTCTGTTTTATCCCAAGCATGTCGAATAATGTCAACAATGCGCCAAGATTGGGCAACTTCGTCCCAATGAGAGAAGTTTGTACTATCGCCATTTAGGCAGTCTAATAGAAGTTTTTCATATGCTTCTGGACTATTTTCAGTCATTTCAGCACTTTGACGGAAATCAAGTTTCACTGGAGTTGTATTAAACCCTTGACCGATTTCTTTTCCATTTAAGGTTAATGAAAATCCTTCAGTTGGTTGGATATAGATAGTTAAAACATTCGGTGGTAAATCGGTTTTATCGCATTCTTCACACGTATCATCTTTGAAGACATTAATAGGTACTTGTTTAAAGACGATGTTAATGCGTGTACCTTTTTCAGTTAATCGTTTACCTGTGCGAACATAGAAAGGGACGCCAGACCAACGGAAATTATCAATTAAAAATTTACCAGCAACAAAAGTTTCAGTGGATGAAGTTTCTGCCACATTCGGTTCATCACGATAGGCTGCAAATGTTTGATCAGCTAGCTGACCTTCGCCGTATTGTCCACGCACGAAATTTTGAAGGGCTTCTTCTTCAGAATAAAGGCGGATGGCACGTAAAGCTTTTACTTTTTCAGTCCGAATTTCTTTTTCAGAAAAGGCAACAGGAGGCTCCATAGAAAGCAAAGCAACGACTTGTAAAATATGATTTTGAACCATATCTTTTAGTGCACCACTGTGGTCATAATAGCCGCCACGATCCTCGACACCTAAGCTTTCAGCGAAGGTGATTTGGACATTATCAATGTAACGATTGTTCCATTGTGATTCAAAAATATTATTGGCAAAACGAATGGCTGAAATATTTTGGATCATTTCTTTGCCTAAGTAATGGTCAATTCGGAAAATATCTTGTTCAGGAAATGCAGCACGAATTTCTTCATTTAATTCGTAGGCAGATTCATAATCAGAACCAAATGGCTTTTCGATAATTAGTCGATCAAAGCCTTCTTCCGAAATAATATGTTGTGATTTCAAGTGATTAACAATGGTTCCAAAGAATTGAGGGGCCATAGCTAGATAGTAAACATGATTACCTTCTAAGTGGTATTGTCCATTTAGGCGATCAGATAATTCTTTTAAGGTATTATAATGTTCCGTATCATTCACATTATGTGATTGGTAATAGAAATGACTAGAAAATTCAGTCGCCTCTTCGGCCGTGGGATTTAAGTCTTGAATGGTTTCACGAACGATTTCCCGATAGTATTCGTCTGTCCATTCCCGACGTGCGGTACCAATCACCGCAAAACGCTCAGCTAATAATCCTTTTTTATATAAGCGGAACAGGGAAGGATACAATTTACGTTTGGCAAGATCACCTGTCCCCCCGAAAATAGTAAATAATGCTACTTTTTCATTCATTAGTTTTCCTCACTTTCTCTAATCAATGGCTCAACAAAAATTGTGTTTGCTGCTTTAAAGCTGACGGATAATTCTTTGTTTTCATTATAAATGGTGATCGGTCCTTCATATGCAGCAATTTCTTTAATCGTATATTCTTCTTGAATATTTAAATCAATGGAAACTAAATAATCCAGTAATTCTTTTTCGTCTAAGACACGTGCAATCCGAATTTTTGTGCCAACAGGGTAGTCTGTTAACGTTTGGCGTTTCTCCTCATGAATGGGTTGATTATCTTCGGGAATAACACCACCGTGTGGACAAAATTCTGGATGATTTAAATAATCCGCTAAACGGTTCACAAGTGTTTGTGAAGTAACATGTTCTAAAACTTCTGCCTCTTCGTGCACATCATTCCAAGTGTAATTTAAGTGCTCTACTAAAAAGACTTCCCAGATTCGGTGTTTGCGAATTAACGTACTCGCTTTTTTTAAGCCTTTTTCAGTTAATTGTACCCCTTGATAAGGAGAATGCTCAACCAAATCTTCTTTTACTAACTTTGAAATCATCTCACTAACCGAAGCTGCCGAAACATCGAGTCCAGAAACAATTTGTTTATTATTCACTTTAACTTCGTCGCCACCTAATTCAAAAATTAATTTTAAATAGTCTTCGCGATTTGGTGTCATAGGGGCTCATCCTTTCAAAAAAACATCATCCTAAGTTTATCAGAAAAAGGCGCATTTGACTATTTAATAATATTCAAGTTGTAAGAAAACTTTCTGAATGCTTTTGCAAGGGATGTAAAAAAATAAATCACCCACCGCACATACTTCATTTTATGTGTCGTGGGTGATTTATTAATTGTAAATGGCCCGTTCTAGTGTGTAGGTTTCGTCGTCGGCTTCATCGTAAAGCGTCGCAGGGACACCATTTTCACATTGAATGATTAAATGGTAACCTAACTTGTCTAAGATAACTAAGCGTTTAGGGGTTAATTCAACAAGCAAGGCATGCGTTTGTTTGCCATCAATGAAAACATTGAAAGATGAGGTGATTTCTAAGGTGTGTTGCGTGGCTTTCTTCACGTCCACAAACCACCAATGCCCAGTATAGTTGTGTTGAAGCTCCTGTGGGGAAGGGAGCTGTTTATTTTTTTTCCAGAGGATAGAGCCTGCTAATCCAGTAAGTAAAGATGCACCAACCAAGAAAGTCCAATGTTTTTTCAAAGAAATTCCTCCTAACCTTCATTTTCATTTATTCGTCTTCGTTACCTTTATTATATAGAACTTGTCTAAAATATTCGACTAAATCGCTGAGAATTGACAAATATTTAATGATTGACACAAGATAGTAAAATTGTTGGTTTTGGTCTATACTTTTCCTTGTTTTTTTATGGTATAGTGTGTAAGAAAGGAAGTCTGTGTATGAAGTACCCGAATGTCCAACTTGCTTATTTTATCGAACGACCCAATCGGTTTATTGCACACTGTCGTTTAATGGAAACGAATGAAGAAGTAATCACACATGTCAAAAATACTGGCAGAGGGAAAGAAGTTTTTTTACCAGGTGCTGTTGTGGCGCTTAGTTATCAACCATCGCCTAAAAGAAAAACAGATTACGATTTGATTGCAGTAAAAAAAGGTTCTTTTTGGATTAATATTGATAGCCAAGTACCGAATACATTAGTCAATGAAGCGTTAAAAAATGGTCAAATTGTGCTTCCTGGTTTAGTTGGTACGATCCAAACTGTTAAACGTGAGCAACTATTTGCACATTCAAAATTTGATTTTCTAGTGGAAACGGATGCGGACGAACAAGCTTTTGTCGAAGTGAAAGGCATGACTTTAGAAAATAAAGGCATCGGTGCTTTTCCTGACGCGCCAACACTTCGTGGCTTGAAGCATGTCACTGAACTAATGGCTGCAACTAAAGCGGGTTACCGCTGTTACATTTTGTTTGTGGTCCAATTTGAAGAAATTAAGCAAGCAACGATTCACCAAGAGATGCAACCTGCCTTTGCTGAAAATGTGGGTGCTGCAATTGATCAAGGTGTGCAAGTCCTTGCTTACAATTGCCACGTAACACCAGCAACGATTGAACTTAAGTCACAGGTAACCTTTGATTTATTACAGGCATTTGATGATCCTAATAAATAACTTGAAGAACTCCTAGCGCTTTAAGGCAGGGTAATTACGTGACTTTTGTACGAGAGATTACTATTATAAAGAGAGTAAATAAACAAAAAATGGAGGTTTTTGATTATGATACATTTAGGCGTAATTGGTACCAATTGGATTAGTCATCAATTTGTTGCAGCAGCTTTAGAAACGGGTGCGTATGATTTAACGGCTGTTTATTCTCGGAAACTAGCAACGGCACAAGAATTTGGTTCTCGCTATGGGGATGTGGAATATGCAATTGATTTAGAGACGTTTTTTGGTATTGCACATATGGATACGGTTTATATTGCCTCACCAAATTCATTACATTTTGAACAAGCGAAACAAGCAATTTTAGCGAAAAAAAATGTAATTGTTGAAAAACCAGCTTTTTCAACGCCTGATGAGATGGCAGAAATTATTGAATTAGCGAATAAAAATCGTGTGTATTTCTTTGAAGCGGCCCGTAATATTCATGAGCAAAGTTTCCAAAAAATTGCTGAATTATTGCCATTAAAAAACCAAATTTTAGGTGCGAATTTTACGTATATGAAATATTCTTCTCGCTATGATCAAGTATTAGAAGGCAAAGAGCCAAATATTTTTTCTCCTCATTTTTCTGGGGGAGCCTTAGCGGATTTAGGCGTTTATTTAGTTTATGCAGCCTTAGGTTGGTTTGGCGTACCAAAGGAAAGCCATTATTTTGCTAGTAAAATTGCGACAGGTGTCGATGGCTTAGGAACAATTATTTTACGTTATGATCAGTTTGACGTGACGTTAAATACTGGGAAAATTAGTGATTCTTTTGCGCCATCCGAAATTTACTTTGAAAACGGGACCTTGATTTTAGACAGTGTCAATGCTATTTCTTCGGCTGAGTACCATGATCGCGCACATGAAGAACGTGATGTCTTAGATATTCAAGTAGCCGATAATCCAATGATTGAAGAAGCTCGTGATTTTGCAGCAGTTTTAAATAACCCAACAGATAAGTATTGGGGCACCAAGTATGAAGAATGGGTTGAGCTTGCTCGAAATGTCAATAAAGTAGTCACTGATTTACGTCATAGTGCCGGCATTATTTTTGATGCTGATAAATAAGAATTAAGCGATAGGAAAGGAACAATATGAGATTTTTAGAACAACTTCCAGAGGCTTGGCAAGAACAGTGGCAAGCTTCTGGCTTTAACGAACCATCAACAATTCAAGAAAAAAGTTTTACGCCCCTTCGCGAAGGAGAAAATGTTTTAGGAATTTCGCCGACAGGAACTGGAAAAACACTTGCTTATATGCTGCCTTTACTCTTAACTGTTGAAAAAGGACAGGGAAATCAATTGTTGATTATTGCTCCGTCTCAAGAATTAGCTATGCAAATTGCTGAAGTTGCTCGGACTTGGGCTAAGCCACTTCAATTAACGGTTCAAACGTTAATCGGCGGGGCAAATGTTTCACGCCAGATTGACAAGTTAAAAAAACGTCCCGAAGTGTTAATCGGAACGCCAGGTCGGATTTTAGAGTTAATGAAGAACAAAAAAGTCAAAGCTCAGTTGTTAAAAACAATTGTAATGGATGAAGTTGATCAACTTTTCCAAGAGGAAGAGCTAAGTTTAACCAAGCAAATTTTGACACACACACCAACCGAATACCAACTTGTCTTTTATTCAGCGACTGCTGATCGTGTCGTGAATCAAGCGCAATCTTTAAGTCAAAAATTACAGGTGATTGATGTGACGGAAGAAGATACTTCAGCAGGTCAAGTCGCCCACTACTTTATTCGGTTAGCACCAAGAAAAAAAGCTGATTACTTACGTCGTTTGGCCCATACAGAAGCATTCAGAAGCATGGTCTTTTTCAATCAAGTTGCTGATTTAGGTGCAGCAGAAGAAAAATTAGTTTATGAGAATGTGCCGGCTATTGGTCTGGCTTCAGATCAAAGTAAACAGTTGCGTAAATTGGCGATCGATCAATTTAAAGCAGAACGAGTGAAGTTGTTATTAACCACGGATATTGCGGCACGGGGCTTAGATTTCACTGGGGTCCCTTACGTCGTAAACGTAGATGTTCCTTTAACCGAAGAGAGCTATATTCATCGTTCTGGTCGCGTTGGCCGGATGGGTGCACAAGGGGCAGTGATTACGTTTATCAACGATGGCACCAAAAGGGATTATCAACGTTTGATGAAACAATTGGCCATTCCTTATCAGGAAATCTTTTTATATGATGGTGCACTTCATGAGCAGCCAAAAGCCAAAGATGAACTAGAAAAAAAGAACGTAGTCAAAGATACGTCTTCAGAAAAAAAGAGTACGAAAGAAAGAAAACCAGAAACAGTAAATTCTGTTGTCAAAGAACCACAAGAAACACGCAAAAAGAAGAAAAACAAAAAGAAAAACACGAAAAATAAAGGAGCTCGTAAAGCGAAGAAATAACGCTTTACGAGCTTCAAGCAGAACGTTGTATCGAGGAGGATTCCATGAAATCTCGGAAGGAAGAAATCTTAGCGTTACTTCAAAAAAATGAAACTGGCTTAACGGCAGGAGCGGTAGCAGAACAGTTAATGATTGATCGCAGTAATGCCAGCCGTTATTTAAATGAATTATTCAAAGAAAAGAAAATTACTAGAAGTACTGGACGTCCTGTTATCTATTCAGTGCCAACAATCAATGAAGGAGAACAAGTCCATGTAGATGAGTCCACCTCTGTTAGTTTTGACACATTAGTAGGTGCCAATGATTCTTTAAAAGTGAGTATTCAGCAGGCCAAGGCGGCTATTTTATATCCACCAAGAGGTTTGCATACGATTATTTTTGGGAAAACAGGAACAGGTAAATCTCTTTTTGCTGAATGTATGTACCGTTTTGCAATTGATTCAAAAACCTTAGATGAAGATGCCCCTTTTGTCTCTTTTAATTGTGCTGATTATGCACAAAACCCACAATTATTATTTGGTCATATCTTTGGCGTAAAAAAAGGCGCCTATACTGGTGCGAATGAAGATAGTCCAGGCTTAATGGCAAAAGCAGATGGCGGGATTCTCTTTTTAGATGAAATTCATCGTTTACCGCCAGAAGGTCAAGAAATGCTCTTTACGTTTATTGATAAAGGCGTGTACCGTCCATTAGGAGAAAGTGGTCAAACCTATGAAGCCTCTGTTCAAATTATTGGTGCGACAACGGAATCCTCAGAAAACTTTTTAACCACTTTTAATCGGCGGATTCCGATGTCGATTACATTGCCATCTTTAGATGCACGGACGCTAGATGAGCGTTATGCCATCATTTCGTTATTTATTCAGCAAGAGGCAACACGTTTGGGCCAACAAATTGATATCGAACGCGAAGCAGTTTTGGCGTTCATGTTATACGATGCAGAAGGAAATATTGGTCAGGTGAAGCGGGACTTAAAATTAGTTTGTGCTAAGTCATTTCTTTATTACCGGACGCACAATTTAGAACACTTGGTTATCCGTAAACGGGATTTGTCGTTACCTGTCCAAAAAGGATTATTAAAAATTAAAGAAGTACCTGAGCGCTTGGATCAATTTGTCGACAGTAAAAGTAATTATTTATCTTTCCAGCCAGGTACTAACAAAATTGTTTGGTCGCAAGATCCAGCTAGAGACATGCAAGTTTACAATGAAATCGAAGAAAAAGTCGCTGACTTGTCCGAAGCTGACTTAGAAAATGTTGATTTAGAAGAATTGATTTCTAAAGATATGAATGCGTATTTTAAAAATTATGTCGAAGAATTAACCCAACATTCTTTACATAAGGAGTTACTACCAGAAGCTATTTGGGACTTAACGAATCGTCTTTATGATATCGCAGAAGAGCGTTTGGAACACACGTACAATGAAACAGCGCGCTTTGCCTTTGCGCTTCATTTACAAAGTACGATTGAACGTGTCAAAGAAGGTCATGTGATTGTCCATCCTGATTTAAATAATGTCCGTAAAAACATGAAAAAAGAATTTCAAGTAGCCTTAGATTTATCTTCTATTATTGAAGAAGAGAACAACATAGAGATTCCTTTCGATGAAATTGGCTTTATTAGTATGTTTTTATCTATTAATGTCGGTAAAGAAGAAAGAACTCCAGAAAATAATGTTGGTGTGTTCGTCTTAATGCATGGGGATTCTACTGCCTCAAGTATGTTGAAAACCGCCCAAGAACTTTTAGGAACGTCAATCGGAACAGCGATGAATATGCCGTTAACGATGGAAGTTCAAACAATGTATGAACAATTACGAAACCAAGTAATTACGCAAAAAGAATCGTTAAATAATGGGATTTTATTACTGACCGATATGGGTTCATTAAATTCGTTTGGAAATATGTTGTTTGAAGAAACAGGTATCCGAACGAAGGCGATTACAATGACGAGCACAATGATTGTCTTAGAAGCTATTCGAATGGCAAGCGTGGGACGAAGCTTAGAGGACATTTACCAAAATATTCAACTTTCTTTTGAAAGCGTTGTGAGAGAACAATTTCGCTCTAGTCTGCAAAAACGTCAAAACGTTAAAAAAGCAGTAATCGTGACGTGCTTTACTGGAGAAGGGGTTGCCGCAAAACTATACCAACGAATCTTACCAGTTATTGATGAAACAAAAGTGGAACTGATTCAAATGCAATTTATTGAACGAGAAACGTTTAAAAAGCATATCGACAACTTGATGGAAGAATATGAAATTAAGGCCATTGCGGGAACTGTGGATGTTGAATATCAAAATATTCCCTTCTTTTCCGTCTATGATATTTTTGATGATGAAAAATTAAATGTACTGAAACGGATTGCTAGTGATGAAGTGGCGATTGATACAATTGTTCATTCACTAAGTGGCGTCATTACTTCTGTGGACTCCTTACAAAAATTAATTCTCATGTTACAAAAAACAGTTCATCAAATACAAACAGACATGCATATTATTGTTGAACCAGGGGTGGATGCCGGAATTATGATTCATTTGGCTTTTCTGGTAGATGCTTTAATTAAAGGAGAAGAAGCAAGAACTTTTCCAAACTTAGCGGAATATGTTAAAACACATCGTTTAGAAATCGATGTCGTACGCACGAATTTTATGTTAATTGAACGGGCGTATCGTGTGACGATTCCAGAAGCGGAAGTTGCGCATGTTACCCAAATGTTTTTAGAAAATGAAATTAAAAGTAAACAATAATAAATAAAAAAACATCAAGAAATGAGAAAACGCTCTCTTTTTTCTTGATGTTTTCTTTTTGTAAGTTACACACAATTTTATGTGTGTAAGCGTTTTCTTTTAGTGTGTGCACGCTTTTTTTGATAGCGAAAGCTGTTATATCAGTATTTTAATGAGGAAAAAACTTGGCACAATTATTGCTATAAATAAAGTGTATAACGTCATAACTTTTAAGGAGATGAAGAAAAAATGGCAAAAAAAACAATTATGTTAGTTTGTTCCGCAGGAATGAGCACGAGTTTATTAGTAACAAAAATGCAAAAAGCAGCAGAAGATCGTGGCATGGAAGCAGACATCTTTGCAGTATCGGCTTCTGAAGCTGATACAAATTTGGAAAATAAAGAGGTGAATGTTTTACTTTTAGGTCCACAAGTTCGTTTCATGAAAGGGCAATTTGAACAAAAATTACAACCAAAAGGGATTC
>NZ_KV805578.1:46104-91674 GCF_001811595.1 Enterococcus sp. HMSC078F03
TGATGAATGGCGAAAAAGTTTTAGATCAAGCAATCTCATTAATGGGATAAGGAATTAAAACGTTTAAGAAAAGTGAATAGCAAACAAGGATAGTGCATGTTACCAAAGGTTTTATTTTGTACGCTCGATTCATTCGTTTAATGAGGCTACTGCCTTTTTAATAAATATAAATGGATACAGGAGGAATAAAAATGAACGGATTAATGGCATGGATGGAAAAATATATCTTACCAACTGCCGCAAAAATTGGTGCACAGAAACATCTGGTGGCACTAAGAGATGCTTTTATTGGTACATTACCTGCGACAATGGCTGGATCAGTCGCCGTAATGATTAACGCAATTATTCGAGATCTTCCCCAAGAGTTTGTCTCAACTTATGCGGCAAGTTTGGAAGCAGACAAAGGTATTTTTGCAGTATTGAATGTCATCATTGGGATTAATGGTTTTGTTTGGAATGGTACATTGGCTATCGCTGGTTTGATTTTCGCTTTTTCTTGGGGCTATAACTTAGCGAAAGCATACAATGTGAATGAGCTAGCTGGTGGGATTGTCAGTTTAGCTACCTTAATTTCAGGTGTTGCTTTTGCACCAAATAACACAGCTGAATTAGCTGTGAAAGTGCCAGAAAAGATTGCCAACGCAATTAATGGGGCAGAAATTGGTGCGTCAATTGCTAATAATCAATTGACTGTCAATCCATGGGGTTGGTTAAATCTTAATCATTTAAATGGTAACGCTTTCTTTACAGTGATGATTATGGGGGCTTTATCAACCATTATTTTTTGTAAATTAATGCAAGCGGATTTAACAATAAAAATGCCTGATTCTGTTCCGCCAGCAGTTTCAAAAGCGTTTGCGGCAATTTTACCAGCAACAATCGCGTTGTATGTCGTAGCAATTATTAACTTTACGGTGTCAAAACTTTCAGGCGGTCAATTATTAATTGACTTAATTCAAAAATATATCGCGGAACCGTTCCTTGGGTTATCACAAGGACTAGGAGCTGTGTTAATCGTAACGGTTTTTGTTCAAATTTTCTGGTTCTTTGGTATTCACGGTCCAAACGTTTTGGCACCAGTTCTTGAAGGAATTTGGGGACAAGCACAATTAATTAATATTGATATTTTCCAAAAAGGTTATGAAGGAAAAACAGGAACAGCTGCGGTTTTAGCCGCTATTGACGACGGTAAAGCCTACATGTGGGTCCGTGGTTCGTTTGATGCTTTTGCTTGGTTTGGTGGTTCAGGCGGTACAATTGTCCTAATTATTGCAATCTTGTTATTCTCCAAACGAGCAGATTATTTAACAGTCGGTAAATTATCATTAGGACCTGGGATCTTTAATATCAATGAACCGATTATGTTTGGTTTACCAGTTGTTCTGAATCCAATTATGTTTATTCCATTTGTAATTGCGCCATTAGTTGCTACTACAATTGGCTGGGTTGCAACGTATCTTGGGTTAGTAGCCCCAGTTTCTCAACAAGTCGCGTGGGTGACACCGCCGTTGCTATTATCTTTCTTAGCGACAGGTGCCGACTGGCGCGCACCAATCGTAGCATTGGTATGTATGGTAGTCACTTTCTTGATTTGGACACCGTTTGTTATCGCTGCTAACAAAATGGATCCTGCATTAGGCGAAAGTGAGCAATAGGCAATAAAAACAGCAATTACTTGTATAGAAAGGAGCGAGCGGCATGATTTCGATTGCAAGTGCAATGAAGCAAGAGGAAATTATTACTTTATTAGAGGCATATCAAGGGGAAAATGAAACATTTACTTTTAAAGAAAAGAATGGTATTAAGTTATTTTTTGAAGTTGAAGGAGACCCTGAAACTGCTGCACAAGTTGCAAAACAGCTGATTAAGGAACAACCTTGGGGTGGCGTTTTATACTTCCAAGCAACGGTAGTCTAAAAAGATAGGATGGATGAAAATGATTAGAAATGGATTATTTTTATGTAGTATTGGCTTCTTGATTGTTTTGTATTCGTTGAATCCCAGCTCCTTAAACTATGATTTATTAAGTCTGACAACGGGGATTTTTTTCATTGGACTTGGTGGTTACCTGTTTTTTAAAGGAAAAAAAGTTGCTGAAGAAGAGGCGACAAAGGATGAGGTGAAACGGTAATGGAAATTACGAAAACATTAACTATTTCAGCAGATGAATTTTACACGCAATTAATGAATTCTGTTATTTTTGATATCCGTAAGCAAACAGGCAAAACTCTTACAAGAAAGCAGTTGCGTAAGTTTGAATACATCAAAGAATATAGTAAAAATAGTCGCGCGAAAATAGTTATTGAAGAAGCTGTAGAAAATAAGACCTATCAATTTCGAACATCCACAACTAAAAATGATTTCTCGGTGCGGTATGAGCTCCAGCCAATTGATGAAAAAAGCTGTGAACTGCGTTATACAGAAACAATGGTTTCTTATGGGGCGTTACAAAAACTGAATGATGCAGTATTAGGTATCTTTTTAAGTTATTTTAAAAAGAAACAGTTTTATAAAATGCTTAAAATGATGGAAACTGCTTAAAGGGAAAAAGCGGCTTTTGTCCAGTTGATTCTCTTCAGCTTTAGAAAGTGAGCGATGAGTCGTTTCGACTTATCGCTCACTTTCTTTTGTTGCCCTATTATTTTGGAAACGCACACAAAAAAGCTGTGTGTAATCGTTTTATTTTTAGTGTGTACACGCTTTCCATGTTGAAAAACGTTGTCATATCAAGGGTTTCAATGTGTTAAAACTTGGCACGCTTCTTGCTTATATAAAGGTGTAAAGCAAAACAAAGAGAATTTAGGAGATGAAGGAAAATGGCAAAAAAAACAATTATGTTAGTTTGTTCCGCAGGAATGAGCACGAGTTTATTAGTAACAAAAATGCAAAAAGCAGCAGAAGATCGTGGCATGGAAGCAGACATCTTTGCAGTATCGGCTTCTGAAGCAGATACAAACTTGGAAAATAAAGAGGTAAATGTTTTATTATTAGGCCCACAAGTTCGTTTCATGAAAGGACAATTTGAACAAAAATTACAACCAAAAGGGATTCCTTTAGATGTAATCAACATGGCAGATTATGGCATGATGAATGGCGAAAAAGTTTTAGATCAAGCAATTTCATTAATGGGATCATCAAACTAGAGCAGAAAATGGGGTAGAGGTAATGGACGGACAACAGAACTTAGAAGCAATCATGGGTTTAATCATGTATGGCGGAAATGCTAAAAGCGATGCAATGGAAGCGATTGCCGCAGCAAAATCGGGGGATTTTGAATTAGCAGACAAAAAAATTGCAGATGCAGAAGAATCACTTGTACATGCACATCATTCGCAAACAGGAATGTTAACAGAAGAAGCAAAAGGCAATAACATGCAAGTAACATTGTTAACAGTGCACAGTCAAGATCATTTAATGACTGCGATTGCATTTACAGATTTAGCAAAAGAAATTATCGATCTTTATCGCCGTATTGATAACGAGTAATCTCGTTGTCAATGCGTCTTATAAGAAAAACGCGCTTGAGAAAGCGTTAATTAGGAGGAATAACAATGGACGGATTTGTTCAATGGATGGAGAAACACTTTATGCCGAAAGCGTCAGTAATCGCAGCGCAACGGCACTTGGTAGCAATTCGTGACGCGTTTGTCGTAACGATGCCATTAATGATTTTAGGGGCTTTGGCGGTATTAATTAATAATATTCCAATTCCAGGATATGAGGACTTTTTAAACAAAATTTTCCCAATGATGTATAACGATGCACCAATTTGGAAAAGCTTTGGTGGCAACATTTGGAACGGTACATTCGCAATCTTTGCCGTTTTAGTAGCCTTTTTAGTAGCACACAATTTAGTTAAATCTTATGGAAAAGACGGCATTGCAGCCGGTACAGTTTCTGTAGCTTCATTCTTCGCAGTTGGCGGCTTAGAAGGCATGGGCGCAACTGGATTATTTATTGCTTTGATTATTGCACTTATTTCAGGAGAACTATTCCAACGTTTATCTGGCAATCCTAAATTAGTTATCAAAATGCCTGATGGTGTACCACCAGCAGTAGCAAAATCATTTGCGGCATTATTACCAGCAATGATTACAATCAGTTTATTTAGTTTAATTACATCAATTCTATTTGCTTTAGGAATTGACAATATCGTTATTTCATTCTACGAAGCAGTTCAACAACCATTTATGGGACTTGCAAACAGCTACCCATCAGCATTATTGTTAGCTTTCATTACACCATTCTTGTGGTTCTTTGGTTTACATGGTGCCAACATGGTTGACCCATTAATGCAAACAATCAACGTACCAGCGATTGATGCGAACATTAAAGCTTTAGAAGCAGGTAAAGCAATTCCTTATATTGTAAACAAACCTTTCTTTGATTCATTTGTAAACTTAGGTGGAACAGGGGCAACATTAGGTCTGTTAATTGCTATCTTTATCGTAGGTCGTCGTAACAAACCATACAAAGTCATTACAAACTTAAGTTTAGCACCAGGACTATTTAATATTAATGAACCAGTCATGTTCGGTTTACCAATTGTTTTAAACCCAATTATGTTTATCCCATTCATTTTAGTCCCAATGGTTCTTGTAACTGTTGCGTATGTGGCGACAGCAACTGGTTTAGTACCAGCTGCAACCTTTATGCCACCTTGGGTAACACCACCAATTATTGGCGGATTTTTAGCAACGAAGAGTATCGCCGGCGGAGTTTTAGCAGCTGTTAACTTATTGATTTCTATTTTGATCTACATGCCTTTCGTAAAAGTAGCAACAGATCAATACTTGAAACAAGAAGCAGCCGCAGAAGCAGCTGAGTAAAAAATCGAAGGATTGAATCGTCCGGACTCTTACGGAGGGTTCAATCCTTTTTTTAATGATTAAATCGTAAAGGAGCAAACAACATGAAATATCAATTTCCAGAAAATTTTTGGTGGGGTTCTGCAGCCAGCGGTCCTCAAACAGAAGGCGTTTTTGAAGGTGATGGTAAAGGTCAAAATATTTGGGATTTTTGGTATCAAGAAGCGCCAGAAAAATTTTTTCAACAAGTCGGTCCAGATAAGACCTCACAATTTTATAAAAAATACCAAGAAGATATTCAGTTAATGAAAGAAACGGGACATAACTCTTTTCGAACATCCATTCAATGGAGCCGTTTAATTCCAGACCCTACAACAGGGAAAGTCAATCAAACAGCAGTTGATTTTTATAATCAAGTGATTGATGATTTATTAGAACACGGGATTGAGCCCTTTATGAACTTGTATCATTTTGATATGCCGATGGTACTTCAAGAAAAAGGCGGTTGGGAAAGCCGTGAAGTGGTTGATTTGTATGTCGACTTTGCCAAAACCTGTTTTGAATTGTTTGGCGATCGCGTGAAAAAATGGTTTACGCACAATGAACCAATTGTACCAGTTGAAGGTGGTTATCTCTATGGCTGGCATTATCCTGATAAAGTGAATCTAAAAGAAGGGATTCAAGTACTCTATCATGAAGCTTTAGCTAGTGCCAAAGCGATTGCTGTTTATCATTCTATGAACTTATCAGGTGAAATTGGCATTATTTTAAACTTAACGCCGACTTATCCTCGTGATGAGCACAATGAAGCCGATGTAAATGCGGCTAAATTTGTCGATGGTTTCTTTAACCGTTCGTTTTTAGATCCGGCAGTTAAAGGCCATTTTCCAGAAGATATGGTTGCCTGGGCGAAAGCAAATGACTTGTTGCCAGAAACAACGCCAGAAGATTTAGCAATAATTGCTGAAAATACTGTGGACTTATTAGGAGTAAACTACTATCAACCACGTCGTGCCAAAGCAAAAGAAACACCTGTTGAAACACGACCAGAAGGCTTACTTCCAGAAGATTTTTATGATGTCTACGATATGCCTGGCAAAAAAATGAATCCTTACCGTGGCTGGGAAATCTACGAAAAAGGCATTTATGATACATTAATGAATTTAAAAGAAAATTATGGCAACATTCGCTGCTACATTTCAGAAAATGGCATGGGCGTAGAAGGAGAAGAACGCTTTGTCAATGAACAAGGAGTCATTGAAGATGATTATCGGATTGAATTCGTGCAAGATCACTTGAAATGGGTGCATCAAGCGATTCAAGAAGGTAGTAATGTTCAAGGATATCATATGTGGACGTGTATGGATAACTGGTCTTGGCTTAATGCCTATAAAAATCGTTACGGCTTCATCGCTGTGGATTTAGATGATGATGCGAAACGGACCATTAAGAAAAGCGGTCGTTGGTTCAAAGAAATGACAGCAAATAACGGCTTTTAGAAAGAGAACTGTTTCTGTGATAAAATGAATTGATACAATGTGCGAGGAGGAAAGAAAATGACAACTAAAAGAGTCAAAAAAATGGGCAAAGAAGAAATGAAAGAGATGTTTGATCTTGTCATCTATGCTTTTAATCAGGAACCCACGGCGGAACGCCAAGAACGTTTTGAAAAATTGTTGTCACATACGCAAAGCTATGGCTTCCTAATTGATGAGCAATTAACAAGTCAAGTGATGGCGACACCTTTTCAAGTGAATTTCCATGGTGTCCGCTATCCCATGGCTGGAATTGGCTATGTGGCTTCTTATCCAGAATATCGTGGTGAAGGCGGCATCTCTGCTAT
The DNA here is from genome assembly GCF_001811595.1 of Enterococcus sp. HMSC078F03. NCBI lineage: Bacteria > Bacillati > Bacillota > Bacilli > Lactobacillales > Enterococcaceae > Enterococcus > Enterococcus sp. HMSC078F03. The sequence goes on from NZ_KV805578.1 coordinate 52,756, forward strand.
TATGAAAGAAATGTTGGCTGATTTAGCGAAACAAAAGGTTGCCCTTTCTTACTTAGCACCGTTTTCATATCCATTTTATCGTCAATATGGCTATGAACAAACATTTGAACAAGTGGAGTATACAATTAAAACGGAAGATTGGCCACGTGTTAAACGAGTTCCAGGTACCATTAAACGAGTTTCTTGGGCTGACGGTAAAGAGGTCATTAAAGACGTATACCTTGAAAATCAAAGAGCGCACTCTGGTGGTGTGATCCGTGAAACTTGGTGGCTGGATTATACGCTGAATCGTGCCAGTAAACCAAATAATCAAGCGATTTATTATTCGTCAGAAGGGAAAGCGGAAGGCTATGTGATTTATCGGATAGCTGCTGGCACCTTTGAAATCGTAGAATGGAACTATTTAACTAATACAGCTTTTAAAGCTTTAGCTGGGTTTATTGGCTCACATAGTGGTTCCGTTCAATCGTTCCATTGGATTAATGGTTTTGCTGGAAAAGATTTAAATGATTTAATGCCAACGCCAGCAGCTTCTGTAAAAATTTTACCTTACATGATGGCACGAATCGTTGAGTTACAAACATTTCTGGAAAAGTATCCATTTCAATCAGGAGAAAAAGAAACGTATTCTTTAGAGATTGAAGATTCCTATGGGCCATGGAATGAAGGTATTTGGACAATCACAATTGACGAACAAGGAAAAGCGACAGTGACTAAAGGTGCTGTGGAAAAAGAAGGAACTGCTGCTTTGAAAGCAGATATCCAAACGTGGACGCAACTATTCTTGGGCTATCGTTCAGCAGAGACGTTATCTTTTTATGAACGCTTACAAGGAGACGCAACGACAGCTCAACGTTTAGGCCAACGTTTAGTCAAAGGCATGCCAATTTTAGAAGATTATTTTTAAAAGTGTGTTTATTCGCAAAAAATGACAGAACCTACTATAATAAAAATGTAAAAAGAATTATTTTAGAAAGGTGATGGGGACAATGGCGAAAACGAAACAAGAAAAAGTTGCACGCAATAATAAAATTGGGCAATATATAGCTATTGCGACAGGACTTTATTATTTAGGAAAAATGATTCTTGATCGGCGGCAAAAAAAATAATAGATAAACGAATGACGTGTTTCACTGAAAGAAAGTATCTCGCGTAATTGCTTATGCGAGATACTTTCTTTTTGTCTATTGACAGATGTAGTGAAGACTTCTAAAATTAAAACAGATTGTTCTCGTAGCTCAGTAGGATAGAGCAACCGCCTCCTAAGCGGTAGGTCGCTGGTTCAATTCCAGTCGGGAACGTAAAAAGGCAAGTAAATTTAGGGGGGAAGACAGATGGCGATTACTATAAATATTTATTATAGTGGGACAAATGGACGTGCAAGAGAATTTGCCAAAGAAATGATTGCCAGCGGAATTGTAGAGGCGATTCGTGCAGAAAAAGGGAATAGTCGCTATGAATACTTTTTTCCAATGGACGATGAAGAAACAGTTCTGCTGATTGATAGTTGGACAGATCAGGAAGCATTAGACAAACACCACGCTTCTCCAATGATGACCCGTATTACAGAACTTAGAGAAAAATATGATTTGCATATGAAAGTAGAAAGATATGTATCAGATGTAACAGACCCCTTGACAAAAGATGCCGCGTTTATAAGAAAATAACTAGAGTGCAATCATTGATCTTAAAATTTAGTGCTAGGGACATCAGCCGTTTCGACTGATGTTCCTAGCACTTTTTATCTTGTAAGGATGAATCATTTGTTACACACGTTAAATTAAAGAAGGACCATTTGTTCTTCAGTCACAGCCGGTTCGGTTAAAATTTTGGCTTGGGCAGCTGCGAGTTTCGCAATAGGTACCCGATAAGGTGAGCAAGAGATGTAGTTTAGGCCAAGTGTTTGGAAAAACGTGATGGATTGCGGATCGCCACCGACTTCTCCACATACGCCAATACTCATGTTTGGTTTAGTGCGACGCGCTTTCTCTACAGCTAATTGAATCAATTGACCAACACCTGTTTGATCTAATGATTGAAACGGATCTTGGGTAATGATTTTCTTTTCCCGATACGTATTAATGAATTTACCGATATCATCACGAGAAAAGCCATAGGTCATTTGTGTTAAATCATTTGTTCCAAAGCTGAAAAAGTCTGCTTCTTCTGCTAACTGATCCGCAATCAGACAAGCTCTAGGTAGTTCAATCATTGTCCCGATTTCGTAAGGGAAAGGAGTCATTTTATGTTCTTCAAAGAGACCGTCAATCGTTTCTTTTAAAATGCGTTTGAGATAGAGAAGTTCTTCTTTTTCGGCGATTAGAGGAATCATCACTTCTGGATAAACAGTAATTCCTTCTTTGACTAATCGAATGGCACTAGTAAATAAGGCTGTAACTTGCATTTTGTATATTTGTGGTTGGGTCACACCTAAGCGACAACCACGATGGCCCAACATTGGATTGGTTTCTTGTAACCGTTCAATTTGTTTGGCGATGGTCACTGGGAACCGTTGTAGTTGCTTCGCCAATAATTGAATATCATTCTTTTCATGAGGTAAAAACTCATGCATCGGCGGATCTAACAAGCGGACCACCATGGGCTTGTCTTGAACTACTTTCAGCATTTGATAAAAGTCTTCCTGTTGAAAATGAAGAAGTTGCTCCAACGCATAGGCTGCTTCCTTTTCAGACTCTGCTAAAATCAGGCGACGCATTTCCAAGACACGCTCTTCCCCGAAAAACATATGCTCTGTTCGCGCTAAACCAATCCCCGCTGCGCCAAAACGGATAGCAGTCTCTAAATCTTGTGTAGTTTCTGCATTGGCACGAACAGTTAAATCAGCGTACGCATCTGCCCAAGACAAGAGCTCTTGAAGGTCATCGTTATTATCAGCAGAAATTGTGGGAATTTCGCCAAGATAAATTTCCCCCGTTGAGCCATCGACGGAAATGATTGTTCCTTCTAAGATGACTTGTGGCCCGCAGTGTAGTTGTTTGGTTTCTTCATTGACGGTTAAACTTTCACAACCAGTCACACAGCAAGTTCCCATTCCTCGTGCGACCACAGCGGCATGAGAAGTCATTCCGCCACGACTGGTCACAATTGCTTCGCTTACAACCATGCCTTCAATATCTTCTGGCGAAGTTTCTTGACGAACAAGAATGACTTTCTTTCCTAGATTGGTCAGTTCTTTGGCTTTTTCTGCTGTAAAAACAATTTGGCCACTTGCTGCACCAGGACTAGCAGGAAGACCCATAGCTAAGCGTTCCATGTGTTGTCGTTTCTCTTGATCAAACACGGGATGAATTAATTGATCAATCGTATCAGGTGTCACACGCAACAGTGCTTCTTGTTTAGTAATGCGATTTTCTTTGGCTAAGTCTAAAGCAATTTTAACCGTAGCTGCGGCGGTTCGTTTCCCGTTTCTTGTTTGTAAAATATATAATTTTTCATTTTCAATGGTAAATTCAATATCTTGCATGTCACGATAATGATATTCTAAAAGTTCTGCGTAATGGCGAAAATCTTGATAAACTTTTGGCATAGTCAAACGTAAACGACGAATGGGTTCTGGCGTCCGAATACCAGCCACTACATCTTCTCCTTGCGCGTTCAAAAGAAACTCTCCAAACAGTTGATTTTCCCCTGTGACCGGATTTCTAGTAAAAACAACGCCAGTGCCACTGTCTAGTCCACGATTGCCGAAAACCATTTCTTGAATGTTGACAGCTGTACCTAAATCATGTGCAATATGATGTAAGTTTCGATAAACCACCGCACGTTGATTATTCCATGAATCAAAAACAGCTTTGATTGCTTCAAAAAGTTGTGCGACAGGGTCTTGCGGGAAGACCACCTGATGTTGTTCAAAAACTTCTTGGTAGCGGACAATCAAGGCGAAATGATCTTCTTCTTGAAAAGCGGTAATTTTTTTGTTGAGCTCTTGTTCCAAGCGCTCTTTTTGTTGGTCAAATAATTCTTTGGGAATGTGATAGACGACGTCTCCAAACATTTGAATAAGTCGGCGATAACAATCAAAAGCAAAACCAGGAGAGGTTAAGGTCGCAAATTTTTTCACACGTTGATCATTTAAACCCAAATTTAAAATAGTATCCATCATACCAGGCATTGAGAAGGCAGCACCACTGCGAACAGAAACTAAGAGAATCTCATTATCCGCGGTAAAAGATTTGCCTGTTTCAGTTTCTAAGTTTTTAACCGCTTTCAAAATTTCTGATTGTAAGTATTCTTCAAAGAAAGTAGCATCTGCCAAATAGTCCATACAGCAACGGGTTGTAATCGTGAATCCTTGCGGAATCGGCAAACCTAAGCGTGTCATTTCTGCCAAGTTCGCCCCTTTACCACCAAGAGTCTCTTTACCTTCATTGTGTGTTTCGTTAAAAGAATAAATAAACTTTTTCATGCGTGACCTCCGTTTAATATGTGTCTTATATGTTCAATAAACATCATAATAGACGGAAATAAGTTTGTCAATAGAAAAAGTTTCTTGTCAATATGTTGAAAAAACAATAAATATGTGTATAATTGTAAGCGAATGCACAATTTGTTTAAGAGGAATTGAGGAGGAAATGATGAAATTAAGTAAACGACAAGAGCAAATTATCGCTGTTGTAAAAGAGCATCAGCCAGTTAGTGGTGAACGCATTTCGGACATACTAGCCGTTTCACGTGCGACATTGCGTTCTGATTTGTCTTTTTTAACACTTTCAGGAATTTTAAAAGCAAGTCCGAAAGTTGGTTATACTTACGAAAGTGATAACATGGAGGCTTTTTTCTTTTTTGACGTTTTTCAAACAAAAGTTCAGGAGATCATGAGTCCACCATTGATGGTTGCCCAAGACACCTCAATTCGAGATGCGATTACCAACTTGTTTATGTATGATGTCGGTTCTCTTTATGTCATGGATGAAGCAAAAGAATTATTAGGGGTTTTGTCACGAAAAGATTTATTACGAGCCTCTTTAAATACAAATATTGATGGCACACCTGTTGCTGTTTGTATGACAAGAGTGCCACATGTGAAAACCTGCACACCAGAATTTACTATTCTTGAAGCTGCTGACACTTTGCAAAAATACGAAGTGGATTCTTTGCCAGTCGTTGAAAAAGAAAATCCTAAAAAAGTTATTGGAAAAATTACGAAAACGAAAATTTTAACCTATATTACGCAACAAGCGAAAGAAGCCGCACAAAATAGATAAGGGAGCTTAATTATGAAAAAAGAGATCATTGTTTATACTATTTCCGATTCACTTGGAGAAACATCACAAAAATTGTTAGCTGCAGCAAGCGCACAATATCCAGATATTTCTTTTCTTAATCGATACAATTTTTCTTTTGTCACAACAGAAGAAGAATTATTAGAGATTTTAAAAGATGCCTTAAAAGATAAAGCCTTAGTTGTCAGTACATTAGTCAGTAAACAACTAATCACAGCGGCGAAAGAATTTAGTGAACGAACAGGGTTGTTATATTTAGATTTAATGGCGCCATTTTTTGAATTAATTCAAGCGAAAGCCGGAGTAGATCCTATTGAAGAGCCTGGACGACGCCACCAACTAGATCGTGCCTATTTTGATAAAATCTCAGCGATTGAATTTGCTGTAAAATATGATGATGGCAAAAATCCTCAAGGGTTTCTTAATTCTGATATATTGTTGTTAGGCGTTTCGCGGACCTCAAAAACGCCAGTCAGTATGTATTTAGCAAATCAAGGCTACCGCGTTTCTAACTTACCATTAATTCCAGAAGTTCCATTGCCGCCAATTTTGGAAGAAATGGATCCACAAAAAATGATTGGTTTAGTTTGTTCGCCAGAAACATTAGGACAGATTCGTAGCAGTCGGTTGGCTTCCTTAGGTTTAGGTAATGAGACCAGTTATACCAATGTTGAACGGATTGAACAAGAATTAGCCTATGCCGAAGAAATTTTTGCGAAGTATGGTATCCCAGTGATTGATGTAACCGCAAAATCTGTCGAAGAAACAGCCTTTTTGATTAAAGAAAAACTAGATGAAAGAAATTAAAAAGCTTGGCAACCTCACTAAATTTCAGTGAAGTTGCCAAGCTTTTTATACTTAATTGGGATTCTTTTTATTAGTCAATATTTTTTTGATCGACAATGAGTAAAGCGATCATCACGTAGACAATCCAACTACTTTTAGAATAAAGTGTATAGCGGGGTTGCCATTTGCTAGCAAATTTTTCCTTGTATTCGCGTAATCCTTGGAAGGAGTAAATTTCTGAACCAAATTCATAAATTAACGCAGCAATCCGTTCTTGAATAAAACTTTTTCTTGATTGACCAACGTTTGCTAACGGAGCCATCCCTAAATTGAAATAATGAATATTTTCTGTTTTCATATATTCAAATAAATGAATAAATAGGAAATCCATACTTCCAGAAGGGGCTTTTTCTTTATGGTGACGCATCAAGTCAATGGTACCAACTTCATTTGTGTAACTAGGAATGATATTAGCGAAAGAGACCATTTCTCCTTCAGCATTTCGGACAACAGCAATTGGGTTTCTTTGAAGATACGCTTCATCGAAAAATCCTAGTGAAAAGCCTTTTTCTTTTCGATTGTCTAACCAACTATCCGAAATAGCTTTTAATTCGTGCATTTGTTCGGCACTAAAAGGAGGTTGGAGTACGTCAAATGAATAGCCGGCTTTGGTAATTTTATTAAACACTGCGCGGGTACCTTTGAATTTTTTCCCAGACATCGTAAATGTTTCTAGATTAACTAAGGCTTCTTCGCCCATTTTGATAAATTCGTAGCCGTATTCATGTAGTAACATCACGCTGTCCTCATTGGTTTCGTAAAAGACGGGTACATAGCCGAAACGATCTGTTTCTTTAAGGAATGCATCAATCGCCGCAGGAAAATCTTCTTTGTTCCCAGAAGGGTTGCCCATCACAACGCATTTATTATTAATGGTGTTGAATTGTAAAAAGACAGTCGGTTCTTCTTTGGGATATAAGAAAACCTGTTTATCATGAAGAAAGACAAGTTCACTATCAATATTCCCGCCATAAGTTGTTAAGATATTATGCAAGATACTATCTTCTGGAAACTCACCAACTTGGTGTTTTTTCCCTTGGAGGTAGCGAACAAATAGAAAGTTAAAACTCATAACTAAGAGGATAGCGATAAATCCTGACAACCAGATCCGTTCGGAAGGGAACAAGAAAAATTCCACAAAATGATGACGATGGTGTGGGAAGTTCGGTAAATTATAAACACCAATGACTAGGTATAATAAGGTCAACAAGCCAAAGATAAACCCATCAATCGTCATCCACTCCCAAGAGTAAACCAGTTGTTCACGGTACAATTCTGATTTTGAAAAAATAACGATAAATAATAAAATAGCTAAATAGAAAATGGAAAACATACTAAAGTCAACAACAAATGAATACAAGATAGCACCAATTAATAAAATAATCGTTGGATAATAGGCTCTTTTAACACGATCAGCAATCCCACGTCCCATAATTAATAATGCAAAGCCTAAAACAATACTCGGAATTTGAATAATAATATGTGAACGGAAGGGGTTAATATCTCTTAACCAATGCACTTGAGTGAAGGCTTCTGGAATAGTGGCTAGGAGCACCATCATAATTCCTGAAAAATAAAGTAAAACCACTTCCAATTTGTGGGCAATTTCCAAAGTAATTTGTTTCAGTAATTGTCGATAATGAGTATCCAATTTTTGGCTTAAGTGTTTTGTAAAGAACAAACAGCCAATTAAGAAAGGGATAATATAATAGAATAAACGATAGAGCAATAACCACAAAACAATAATTTCACGATCGACACCTAAGTTGCTCAGTCCTAAAATCATCATGACATCAAAACTACCTAAAGCCCCTGGAATCATCGAAGCAATCCCAATAATCGAAGCTGCTACATATAAAGGAACAATATCAATTAAAGGAATCGGTACATCTAATAAGTAACCAATACTGATAAAGGTAATTAAAACACCTGTCCATTCTAAAAACGAAGAAACAACTAGAGATAAGCGATTTTTTGCATCGAGGTTACCAAAGGAACTATTTTTTTGGAAATGTAAAATAAGATAAAGTAATGGGAAATAAAGACCGCCACCTAATAACCAAATCCAATATTGCTGTAAATAAGCCATCTTTGGATCAAACTGAACAAGGAAAAAGCAAAGAATACTATAAATAGATAGACCGGATAACACAAAAAGTAAAATATGGGTTAACGCAGGTAAAATTTTCTTTTCCTCTGTTTTATTTCCATAAAATTCAGAACGAAGTCCCATGCTGACCAAACCACCGAATCCACCAATATTATTGATTGTATTGACAATCCAGCTAGATTCAAGGAGTTCCCGTTTTGAGACTTTCAAGTTTAAAATGCGATTTAATGTTAAGTCATAATTTAGCATCGGAGTAACGGAAACTAAACCGATAACCATCATCAATAACAATTTCCATAGCGGAATCTCATCAAAAATCTGTTTTAACTGTTCAAATGAGATCGTTTTACCAATTGATAAAAGTTGGGCAACAACAATAATTGAGACCGCAATAACAAACAGTGTTTTTAGTAATCCTGTATGCGTTTTGATCCAATGAATAATTTGTTTCATTTAGACACCTTCATTTCCTTTAAGAATTTTTCGATTGTTTTATTAAAAATATCTGGTGAGTTTTTGGCAAATAAATGACCTTGTTTATTTACCAAGACCAATTTGCCAGCAGGAATGGCATCAGCAATCGCCCGTGAATGGGAAAGCGCAATTAAATCTCGGCTGCCAGTAATAACAAGAGTAGGACAGGGGATGTGTTCTAAATCTTGTTTTGTCAGTCCAGTATCTTCAAATAACAGAGCCACGATAGGGAGCCGTGCGCGCAATTTTTTTGAAAAAAAGGCGCCAATACGACAAAACCAATATTGAAAATAAGTGGCAATCGTTACATATTTTTTCAGACCAGACATGGTGACATTTCCAGAATTTAAGACGAGTTTATTGACGAAATCAGGATATAAATGGGTAAAAACCATGGCAATATTTGCTCCGTCACTAAAGCCCAATAAATTAATTTTTGTTAAGTGTTCTTGTTGAATAATACCAGCTAAATCTTCTGCCAAAAGCGGAAAAGTTAATTGACTTTGTGTATTGGTGGAACGTCCATGTCCGCGGGTATCCACCGCAATAACTTGATACTCCTTGGAGAAATAAGAAATTTGATAATTAAAAAAAGTATGATCATTGCCATTACCATGAAGTAACACAAGGGGGTAATTTGTTTCTTTGCCAAAAATTTGATAAAAAATTTGACTGCCATCTATTGTTTGAAAATATTTTTCTATTGCCATTCTCCGTCACCTATCTCATCTATAATCAATCGAGTCCCCTCTCATTATAGAGTCTTTTGTCTTTTTTTTGTAATAAAAAACAGAAAATTTTCCGAACAGTTTTGTAAGGTGTTGTAATATAGTGTGATATAGTAGAAGATAGCCACCTAAAAATTAGACTAGAGGAGGGAAAGTTGATGTCTTTAATCGTTTTAATTGGTGCCCAAGCTGTCGGGAAAATGACCGTTGGCAAGGCTTTAGAAAAGCAGTTAGATGCTAAATTACTATTTAATCATCAAACCATTGACTTATTTGCAAACTATCTTGGGTATACGGAACGTGCGTTTCAATTGTCTGATTCCGTTAGAAAGGAACTTTTTCATGCCTTTGTAGAAAATCCAGCCACAAATACAACAAAAAACATTATTTTTACAGTGGTGATTGCTTTTGATCAAGAACAGGATTTTCAATTTTTAGAAGAAATATCAGAAATTTTTCTTAGTAAACATGAGTCCGTTTATTTCGTCGAACTCGTCTCTTCAACAGAAATCCGCCTAGAACGGAATGTTCATCCAGAGCGGCTAGAGGCAAAACCTTCAAAACGCGATGTCGACTTTTCTCGAAAAGAATTACTCAATACCTTTAAAGAACATCGATTAGTAAGCCACGAAGGCGAACTAGAAAGTACATTTCCAAATGTAAAAATAACGAAAATAAATAATTCAAACATGACACCAGAAGAAGTAGCAACGAAGATAATTGCTACTTTTGGTTTGACATAATGTGAAAGGAACATCGGAATCAATGAAAAAGTTTTTTAAATATCTCGGTAGCTTGATGGTCCTTCTTTTAAGCATAGCTTTAATTTTGATAGGATATTTAACCTTCCGAGAGTTTCGACCACGAGCGGTTGAACCAGTTGCTATAAATAAACAAATTTCAGAGCAAACCATCGAAAAAAAGCAATCCATTTCTTTAGTCACGTATAACATAGGCTATGCTGGCCTAGGACAAACAGAAGATTTTTTTATGGACGGTGGCAAAACTGTCCAACCAGTTAATAAGGCAATGGTCCAACAGAATTTAACAGGCATTGAAGAAACCTTGAAAGAATTACCAGCGATGATTTACTTATTCCAAGAAGTCGATCGTCGCTCGCAACGTTCTTATGAAGTCAATCAAGAGGAAGAATTACAAAAACAGCTACAGCTGAACAGCGCATTTGCTTATAATTTTAAGGTAGATTATGTGCCCATTCCTTGGCCGCCGATTGGACGAGTAGAAAGTGGTTTATTAACATTATCAAATGAAAAAATAACAGAGGCCAAACGCATTGCTTTACCCAATCCCTTTCGTTGGCCCGTTAGCATTAGTAACTTAAAACGAGCACTTCTAGAAACGCGCTTTCCAATTAAAGGCACAGACAAAGAATTAGTGGTTTTTAACTTACATTTGGAAGCCTATGACAATGGGGAAGGGAAGATTGCTCAAAGCAAAAAGTTAGCTGACGTATTATCCCAAGAATACGCTAAAGGAAACTATGTAATTGCTGGAGGTGACTTTAATCAAGTTTTCAAAGGCAGTCATCGATATCCTGACTTAGGGGAAGCTGGTTGGGTACCAGGAGAAATTGATCCAGCAGACTTACCTAAACATTTTTCACTTGCTTATGATGATCAACAACCGACTGTGCGGGTGCTTAATAAGCCTTACACTGGCTCTTATGAAACATCCCAAGTGTATGTAATTGATGGTTTTATTGTTTCTGATAATGTGGCTGTTCATAGCGTGAAAACAAAGGACGAACAATTTAAATATACAGATCACCAACCTGTGAAGATGGAAGTTGGGTTGAAATAGAAAAAGGAGGAGATAGATGAAATTAGGGGTTATTGCCGCAATGGATTTAGAGCTTCAAAAATTATTGGAATATTTTCCACCACAACGAAAGATACAGCTAGCAAAAAATACATTTTATATTTATGAACAAAAAACATCGCAAGTCATTATGGTTTGTGCAGGACAAGGAAAGACGAATGCTACGCTATATAGTCAAATACTTTTGATTCATTTCAAATAGAACAACTAATTAATATCGGTATTTGTGGCTGTTTAAATGAAAAACTGCAACTCTTTGAGATGGTGCTAGGTGAGGAATACTGCCATTACGATATTCGTGAAAGACAGTCAATCAATAAATTTCCTTATCAGCTGTACTATAAAGGAGATAAAGGAATGCTGGCCGAACTTCAACATCTAGATGAAAAGATAAAGTGTGTTCGTTTTGGAACTGGAGAAGGCTTCGTTTGTGACACAACTGAAAAAAGAAACTTAATTGAATAATTCTCTATTGACTGTGTGGATATGGAATCCGCAGCTATTGCACAATGCTGCTTTTTAAATGATTGTGCTTTTGTTTCTATAAGAATTATTTGCGATAGAGCGGATGCTAACGCAGTCAAAGTAACAGAAGATACACAAACACAGGCAATGGAAAAAGTATTTGAATTGGTCTGTGCATATATAAATTAAAAAAGAAAGAGCTTGGAACAAAAATCCAGAAAGATTTTTGTTCCAAGCTTAAAAAGTAATATAGGTTGGGGATAAAAGTAACATTGTTATTGTTCCAATTATTTTATAGATAGCCTTTAGTAATAGAATGAGTGGAATTTAGCATATTTGCTGGGGTTCCTGTAAAAAGAAGCTGTCCGCCATTTTCTCCACCTTCGGGACCTAGTTCAATCAACCAGTCGGCACTTTTAATCACGTCAATGTGATGTTCTAATAAAATTAAGCTGTTTCCTTCTTCTACCATTCGATTGAAAAGTTGAAGACTTTGTTGGATATCAATTAAGTGTAAACCATCTGTAGGTTCATCCATTAAATAGATAGCTTTTTTTTGGTGAAGTGTGTCTGCTAATTTTACCCTTTGCAATTCGCCACCAGATAATGTTGAGAGCGATTGATTGAGTTTAAGGTAGCTTAAGCCAACTTCCAGTAAATTTTTTAATGAAAGAGCAAAAGGCTGGTCTTTGAAAAAATCATAGCCATCTTTAACGCTTAAAGCTAGTACTTCAACGATATTTTTTCCGTTATACAGATAATGAAGCACCTCTTCTTTGTAACGCGTTCCGTGACAGGTTTCGCAAATACTAGTAACATCCTCCATAAAAGACATATCGGAGACAATTATGCCTTTCCCCTTGCAAGTAGGACAGGCGCCTTTGGAATTATAGCTAAATAAAGCTGGACTAACATGATTTTCTTCCGCAAACAGTTTGCGGACCTTATCAAAAATATTGAGATAGGTCATTGGTGTGGATCGTAAATTTGCGGTAATGCTTTTTTGTGAAAGATGAATAATTTCTTGGTTATCAGCTTGGGCTTTTTGATAAATTTCTTCCGCTAATGATGATTTACCTGAACCAGCGACCCCACAAATAACAGTCAAAACTCCTAACGGAACTTCGACAGATAGATTGTTTAAATTATGCAGTGTCGCATGTTCGATTGTTAAAGACTTCCTTGCTTTTCTTGGTTGGTCGTTTAAAGGGAGCGGCTCTTGAAGCGCTTGACTAGTCAAGGTTTTGGAGGCTAGAAATGCGTCATACGTTCCTGAAAACTGGACATGGCCACCATTTTCGCCTGCGAAAGGTCCTATATCGATGATAAAATCAGCTTCTCTAATTAATTGTGGATTGTGTTCCACCAGAACCACGGTGTTTCCTTTATTTTTTAAATTGAGCAACGCACGACTGATCCGTTCGATGTCCTTTGGATGTAAGCCAGCACTTGGTTCATCTAAAATATACATAATATCGTTTAAGGCGCTGTTTACATACTTAGCAATTTTAATCCGCTGTGCTTCACCACCAGAAAGTGTTTCAGTTGCTCGTCCTAATGTGAGGTAGGAGAGACCGATATTAATTAATGCTTCTAGACGTACAAGTAGCTCTTCTTGAATATTTTTTATTAAGGATAGGTCCATTGAACGAATAAAAGAATGTAATTCAGTGAGTGGCATGTCAACAGCATCAGCAATACTTTTCTGATTAATTTTGCAGCTACGAACACGTTCATTGACTCTACTTCCTAAACAATCAGGACATCTTTTTACGGTAACAAAGTGATTAAGGTATTTTTGATGACGTTTGCCTTCGTCTGTATGCAATATGCTACGTTGCATGCGCGGGACGATTCCTTCATACAAAGCTGTATGAGGCCACTCTTTGGGTGGATTAGCTAGTTTTTGTTGTGGAGCATATAAAAATAATGCTAACTCTTCAGGAGAATAGTCCTTGATTTTTTTATCCAAATCAAATAGACCACTATGGGCATAACGCTTCCACCGCCAGTTGCCAACTGTAAATGTGGGGAAATCGATAGGCCCTTCGTTTAATGATTTGTCATAATCAACTAGCTGATGAAGATTGATTTCGGTAATCTTTCCTAAGCCGTCGCATGTTGGACATTTTCCATCCGGATGATTAAACGAAAAAGTATCTGAATAACCAACAAATGGAGAACCTGCTCGTGAAAACAACAAACGTAAAAACGTATAAATATCTGTATACGTTCCCACTGTCGAACGAGAATTGCCTGCTACTTTTTTCTGGTCAATGACAATTGCAACAGGAAGATTCTCGATTTTTTCAACTTCTGGACGACCATATTTGGGTAAGTAATTTTGAACAAACGAACTAAATGTATCATTTAGTTCACGACGTGATTCAGCGGCTAATGTGTCAAATACTAAGGAGGACTTTCCTGAACCCGAAAGTCCAGTAACAACAGTTAGTTGCTTTTTAGGGATATTGACAGAGACATTCTTCAAATTATTTTGTGTTGCGTGCTTAATTTCAATCCATTCCATTAAAAAACCTCCGTTTCTATTCTATTTTAGCATATAAAAAGAACCTAGCCTAAAAGTTGAACATTGGAATTTTCAAGAGAACTTTACTTTTTAATCGCTTTCATTTATGCTATAAGTAATACAGATTTTTTATCTGTATTAATAGATAAAGGATGTGACTTATGAAGAAGTCGATTTTGTTCAAAAAGTTAGGGATTATTTTATTAATTAGCCAAACACTGGTAGGGGTACCAATGTTGGCACAAGAAAGTATACTAGAAACAACCGTTCAAACAGAGACGGAATCAGTAACAACAGAAACCAGTCAGACTGTAGCTAATTTGGAATCTGAAACTACTAGCCAAACGGTGATGCAGGAAAAAGAATCCTCTTCGGCAATCGCCGAAAGCAGTAGCGGAAATGTGGTGGCAGTAACTACTGAAACCACAAATGAGATACAAAATAGTGATACAGATAGAAAAGCTGTTTCTGCAGAGAATGTTTTTTCAGAAGCAGATTATAAACAAGCAACTGCACTGGAGTTAGCAACTTTAGTAAGAGAAAAAAAGGTAACGAGCGAAGAATTAGTAAAAATTGCGTTGGCCATCACTAAACGTGAAAATCCTACATTAAATGCGGTCATTACTTTACGAGAAGAAGCGGCTTTGACAGAAGCAAAAGCTTTACAAGATACAGGTCAACCATTTCTAGGTGTGCCGCTCTTACTAAAAGGGTTAGGACAATCCTTGAAAGGTGAAAGCAACACGAACGGTTTTGGTTTTCTCCAAGATCAAGTAGCTGGTGGGACATCGACCTTTGTCAAAGCACTACAAAATGCTGGATTCATAATCATTGGTCAAACGAATTATCCAGAATTAGGTTGGAAGAATATTTCAGATTCAAAGTTATATGGCGTTTCCGTCAATCCATGGAATCCTAACCATTATTCAGGTGGTTCTTCAGGCGGAGCGGGTGCTAGTGTCGCCGCGGCATTTGTTCCCATTGCTTCTGGAAGTGATGCTGGTGGTTCTATCCGCATCCCTGCTTCTTGGACAGGCACCGTAGGCTTGAAACCTTCTAGAGGAGTAATCATTGGTAATTCTAATAGTGCAAAAGGTCAAACTGTTCACTTTGGTCTAAGTCGAACCGTGGCGGATACAAATGCATTATTTGAAACCTTATTAACCAAAAAAGATCTTCCTGCGGGACATTTAAGTCAAGCGCAACCCATTGCTTATACAACAGAATCCCCTGCCGGAACGCCTGTAAGTGCCGAAGCAAAAGAGGCGGTCGCTGAAGCTGTTGCTTTTTTAAAAGACCAAGGGTACACATTGGTTGAAGTGAAGCACCCTGTTGATGGGGAACGTTTAATGAAAAATTATTATACTGTAGCTGCTGGCTCAGCAGGAATTGCCGATTTTATGGCGCGGCAGAAATTGAAAAGACCGCTTGAACGAAATGATGTAGAACTGTTAACATGGGCGCTTTTTCAAACAGGAAAAAATATAACGAGTGAAGAGACAACTGCGGCTTGGACAGATATTGCTTTACAAGCACAAGCGATGGACGAATTTTATCAACAGTATCCTATCTTATTAACACCAACGACAGCTGCCACCGCACCTAGTATTGATAATCCGTTACTAAAACCAGAACATGCAGCACAGATGGAAAAAATTGATCAATTGTCACCAGCAGAACAAAAACAATTGATTTATGACCAATGGCTGACGGCGTTCACATATACACCGTTTACACAACAAGCAAATTTATTTGGACATCCAGCATTAAGTGTGCCAACTTACGTTTCAAAAGAAGGACTGCCTTTGGGGATTCAATTTAATAGTGCATTAAATGAAGACCGAACATTGCTACAATTAGGCGCTTTATTTGAAAATAACCACAAGATAAATCAACCACATGTAGAAGAACCAGAAAAAGACAAAGAGCCAGATGCAAGTGGCGAACCAGATAAAGATAAAGAACCAAATGCAAGTGGCGAACCAGATAAAGGCAAAGAAACAAAAACAAGTGAAGGACCAATCGAAGGAAAAGATCAAAACCAAAACCAAAACCAAAACCAAAACCAAAACCCAGACAAAGCTGGAAAAACTACTAGTGAGTCATCCTTAGATAATTCGCTGAATTCATCAGTAAATCAGGGAACCAAATCAACAGAAAGTACGCATGCTTTTTCTAATAAAAGTATGATTGGGAAACAAGAACAGCTTCCCAAAAAAGTATTACCAAAAGCAGGTGCAGAAGTACCTAGTACTTTCTGGATTGTTTTAGGAGGAGCTTTCTTAGTAACGAGTGGAACGATTTATATAAGGAAAACTAGAAAACGATAACCAGTGAAGGCTAGAGACAATTTATCCCCAATTGTCTCCAGCCTTTTTTCTTTGGTATACTAAAAACAATAGGGAAATGGAGGCGAAAGTAATGAGGGCGTTTGAGAAGATTCCAGCGTTTCAGCAATGGCAAAAAGTTGAAGCTATTCACCGTGGTTGGTCAACTGATTTAAAGTTTAAAGTTACCAAAAATCAAGAAACCTTTTTATTGCGAATTTTTCAACAAGAAGAGTTATTAGCCAAACAACAAGAATATCAATTTATCAAAAAAGTAGCGGCGTTAGGATTTCCCAGTTCTAAACCTTTTTTATGTGCACCTATTCCTGAAAGTGAACAAGGATACATGTTATTAACGTATCTAGAAGGTGAAGACTTAAGCGATGTTTTACCCGCTATTTCTCCTAAAAGACAACTGAACTTAGGCGTAGAGGCAGGCCGCTATTTAAACAAAATCCATAAGCTTTTGTTGCCTGAAAGGATTAGTCAAAGAGAGATTGCGCGAAATTTATACGAAAAAAAGCAGAGCCAACTAAATAAGTATAAGGAATCTCAATTTTGTATGCCGTACCAGCAGCCAATAATTTCATATTTAGAAAAACAATTACCGTTATTGCAACAACGGCCTGTGGTTTATCAGCATGGAGATTTCCATGTAGGAAATTTTATTTACTTGCCAACTAGGCAGGCCGGTGTGATTGATTTTAATCGATGGGATTTTGGGGATCCTTATGAAGAATTTTACAAGTTACAATTTTTTTCAAGAAAGGTTTCGCCATTGTTTGCTTATGGTCAATTACAAGGTTATTTTGCTGGGAAAGTTCCTACCTTATTTTGGCAGTTTCAAAAGCTTTATACTTTTCACGCAGGACTCTATTCTTTAGTTTGGGCACTGAGCTTTGGTGAAAAAGAAATCAGGACTATGGAACAGCAATACCAACAATTACTAGAGGACTATAATTGTGGAGAATTACTAGTTCCCAAATGGTTTTCAACTATCCAAAGAAAGGGATTGAGATTTTAGGTTTATTTCGATAGAATAAAAATAAAAACAGGAGTTTAAGGAATGAAACTAAACGGGATTATTATGATAGCGGTTGTTGGAAGCGTTTTATCTGGCTGTGGTTGGCAAAAATCGAAAGAGGAATCACAGAAAGTGCGAACCGTACAAACAAACAATGTAAATACTGAAGAAACAAGAGCAATTTCAGCAACCGAAGTTAGTCAAACCACGGCGTTGGAATTAGAGCAAACAACGCAAACACAAGAATTAACTGAATTAGTTACAGAAGAAGGGACGATTTGGAATCAGCAAAAAGCAAAACAGTTAGGACAATACATGGAAACCTGGGGTCAAGAACGCAATCAGAACTATCAAGCGTACCAACCAGGTCACTCTGTAGCTTTTTACACGATTCAAGTGCCTGATGATTTATTGAGTTATGAACCTAAAATACAACCAGCTATTGGGAACAATCCCATTTGGTTAAATTGGTCAGAAACTGGCAACGAAGGGGGTTATTGTCTGGTGGCAGTATACTCTGACAGTGCGACACAAGTTGCCCAGAAGCATGTCTATTTATTTACTTTAGTGAATGGTGAAGCCAAAGTTTATGTGAGTAAAGAACAGCCAGTAGAAGAGCAACCTTATTTGTTTTTAAAAGAAACAAGTAATACAGAACTGAAAGAACAATTCACAAACCTTGTGAATAATCTTTAATTTTTTATTTAATCAAAAGGAAAAGAAAATTTATCATTGACAAAGTATCCGCTTTCATTTTATTCTGTAGCTACCCCTTGGGAAAGGGCAAAAGGAAGTTTTGAAAGGGATGGAAGAAAAAATGAAGGAAACAAGTTTAGTAATTATTAAGCCAGATGGCGTTGAACGAAAGTTAGTTGGCAAAATCATTCAACGTTTTGAAGATAAAGGTATTGACTTATTGCACCTTAAATTCGAACGACTAACAGTAGAAACAGTGAAGGAACACTATGAGCATTTAAAAGATGAACTATTTTTCCCTGAATTATTAGCCTATATGACAAGTGGCCCAGTGGTTGTGATGGTCGTTGTAGGGGACAATGTGGTTAAAAAAGTGCGTAAATTAGTTGGAGCAACGAATCCGTTAGATGCTGAAAGTGGCACCTTACGAGCGGATTATGGGTTGTCTGTCACCAAAAATTTAATCCATGCTTCTGATTCTGTTCAATCAGCAAAAATTGAGATGCAACGGTTCTTTGGTTAATCATCAAAAAAGAAGCAATCCTTTATTTTTTATAAAGGATTGTTTCTTTTTTATTAATTGTCAGAATATTCCGCTTAAATGGTTGACATCTGGAGGTAGAAGAGTAGTATAGACTACATACTAAATACTAAATGACTGCGTGTGCTTCAGGAGGATAAAATGATAACAAGTGATGAATTGACAGAAAACCTTAGTCCGTTTGAATTAAGTCTATTTTTAGAGAAGAAATTACATGAAGAAAATCATAATTTAGAAACATTGCTAAATGCAGGGCGAGGCAATCCTAATTGGACGGCGCCAACACCAAGGGAAGCCTTTTTTTTATTAGGTCAATTTGCTACAAAAGAAACCTTAAGAGAGGGGAGCGAACAAACGGCTGGTATGATTCAGCCAAGTTTTGGTAGAACGCAACGCTTCTTAAACTTTTTAGCAGAAAATCCTAGCAAAGGGGCAACCTTCTTACAAGAAATTTGGACAGCAGAGCATAACTATTTTGGGATGGATAAGGAAATGTGGTTAGATGCCATGTTAGACTATGTGATTGGGGATAATTATCCGAATCCTGTTCGTTGCTTGAAGGCGTGTGAACAACCGATTAAAGCATATTTAAATCAAGAATTATTTTCCAGTGAAGCACAACCGTTTGATATTTTTGCCGTTGAAGGTGGTACAGCAGGGATTTGTTACTTGTTTGATACGTTGGCAAATAATTATTTACTAGAAAAAGGTGATCGTATTGCGTTGTTATTACCAACGTTTGCTCCTTATCTAGAAATTCCAGAACTACCACGTTATGATTTTGACGTAGTTAAAATCAAAGCAGAGCAAATGATTATTGATGGAAAAACGACGTATCAATACTCAAACAAGGAAATTGATAAACTAAAAGACCCGTCCATCAAAGCGGTTTTTGTCGTAAATCCCAGCAATCCAACTGCTAATGCTATGGGAAAACCTACCATTGAACAAATCAAACAAATCGTTGCAGTGGATAACCCTAAGTTAATGATTTTAACAGATGACGTTTACGGAACCTTTGTGCCAGCTTTCCGTTCATTATTTACGGAGTTACCTTACAATACAGCTTGTATCTATTCTTATTCTAAATACTTTGGCGCTACCGGTTGGCGTGTGGGGACCATTGCGGTCAGCCAAGAGAACATCTTTGATCAATTATTAAAAGAATTGCCAGTGGCTCGAAAAATGGAATTACAGGCACGTTATGCTACATTGAATGCAGACACAAGCCAAATTAACTTTATCAGCCGCTTGGTCGCAGACAGCCGCGATATTGCGTTGAACCATGCAGCGGGACTTTCTTCTATTCAGCAAGCGATGATGGCTTTATTTAGTTTGTATGCTTTGTTAAAAGACGGTCAAGCATATAAAGACGAAGTGATGGATATTTGTCATACGCGTGAAAAGCTCTTGTTTCGCACCTTAGGCATTGAAGAGCCTTTAGCAAGTTTAAATACAGCATACTATTGTGAAATTAACTTTAGAGACTGGACAGAAAAACGTTATGGCCCAGAATTTTCAAGTTATTTAACGAAATCGTGGACGATCACAAAAGTATTAACCTCTTTAGCAGAAAAAGAAAAATTAATGCTTTTAAAAGCGGATGCTTTCGGGAGTGACAAATGGTCAGTTCGAATTTCTTTAGCCAATTTAGCTACTAACCAATATAGTGAAGTTGGTAAACGAATGATTCGCCTATCTGAACACATTAAAGAAGAGTGGTTGCGCCAAAAGCGCCAAGCAATTAAATAAAAAAACGCTAAGTCTCTTAAGCTGTAGGAGACTTAGCGTTTTTGTTTATTATTTATTCATTTTTCCGTCAGTTTTGGTTTATAAATGTTTGCTACACTGGAGATAAGAGGAAATTAAGCGTTTATAAAAAGGAGAAAAGTGAATGAAACATATTAAAGGAATGTTGGTTTTTATCGGATTATTTATTTTGGTTGGTTGTGCGCCAGATCAAGAGTCAACGAAACAAACAACAAGTGGACCGCAAGAGACAAAGCAAGTGAAGCAAGTTACCGTCACCAATCAAACGACTTCTGCGGTGGAAAAACAAGCGCCGACTAAAAATGACGAACTGATTGCTAATCAATTGACTTTTGATTCTCATGAATACACGTACGAAGTGGTTACAGGGGCCACACAAACGACATTTGGGACAACCCCACCAGCAAAATATACACCAGAAGAAAAAAAGGAAAAAATGTTTTGGTCCAATCAACCGCCTTTGGGATTAATGACGGGTAACTATTATAAAAATGAAGGTGTATTTACTGGCGGAAATTACGGCATTGTAGAGATTATTACGGAACCTGAAACGCAACGGATTCTGAATGTTGAGTTTACAGAGTTTGCTAGTGATCCTTATTACGATACACGCTATTCGGGTGTCAACAAACGCCTGTCGGATTATCCTGGATTTCAAGCAAGCAACACGCGTACAGACGATACGTTAGTCACCGTTGTTAATGGTATTACTTATGTAGAAAAACAAATGCGTGACGAAAATCGTGTCACAGGTAATTTTTATACGGTACGCGGTTCATCAACTTCTGCTCGTGAAGGTTTAATGCCTTTAGCAGCAGAGATGGACACTTGGCTAAAAGAGCCATCGAAAGAAACGTATATCGGTTACGCAGAAGATTTAGGTAATGGCCTAATCGGTCGACTTCAAGTGATAACAGAAGAGCAGAAAATAAAACATGTCAGCTATGATGAATACTTTTCAGATGAACAGGAAAAAATCACAGAAACAGCCCTGCGGCCTTTTTATCGTCAATCGAAATATTATTCACCAGGATATAATAAACAAACCAACAATTCTTTTATTCATTTTGTAGATGCACTAACAAAGGCCATTACGACACAACAAACTTTATCCGTTAACGAAGAACAAGAGCTACAGCATCCGTCTTTTACGACTTATCAAAGATTGGCTGAAAAAATCAGCACGTTTCAAAATTCATTGAAGGAATAAGAAAAACGAAAGTAGGGCATAAGTCGTTTCGACTTATGCCCTACTTTTGTAATCTTAAGATTATCAGCTAAACCAAAGTGAGTTCTTTTTAAAGAAATACTTTTATTTTAGCCTTTTATAGATCTAAATAATTTTCTAAGTAATCTGCTAAACCATCTTGATCATTTGTTTTTTCAGTGACATCGTTGGCTACGGATTTAATTTTATCCGTGGCATTGTTCATAGCAACACCCCAACCAGCATAACTTAACATTTCTTCGTCATTATGTTCATCGCCAAAAGCAATGATATCAGCTGGTTTGACAGATAAAAAGTTCGCCACTTGATCAACGCCATGGGCCTTTTGAATTCCTTTTGCGACCATTTCTAAAATAGGCATTGGACCGCCCCAAGTGCGGACATCAATATAATCACCATATTGTTTTGTCAATGTATCAGCAACTTTTTCAGCTTGGTTTGGCGTGGTCCGAACCATCATTGAGGTAGGATTGGTTCGTAAATTTTTAGCATTAAGTAAATTATCTAAGGTTGCTTTGGAAGCAAAAAATTTCGGATCGAACCCATCTAACGTATCGATATAAAATGTTTCTTTGTTTTCAGCAGCAACAAAATCTAATTGTAATTCTTTTTTCTGTGCCAAAATGTCAAAGACTAGGTCACGCTCAATATTGGCTTCGCTTTCCAAGTCCCATTTTTTCTCTGGAATGTGAACTAAAGCGCCGTTAAAGTTAACCATAGGGGTCGTTAGGCCAAGTTGTTGGTAAAATTGATGACTCATTCTATAGGGACGTCCAGTGGCAATACTGACGTAATGACCGTTGTCAATCGCTTTTTTTAGTGTTTGTTCGGTTTTTGGACTGATTAAAGACTGTGCATTTAATGTTGTGCCGTCTAAATCAATAGCAATTAATTTTTTCAAGTAAAAATTCCTCCTAAATGCCTTTTACTCAGTCTAGCATAAAACCGAAGATTATCAAGGGGAGAAGCATGTTCATTTATAAGGTTTAAAAAAAAGCTTAAGAAGTATGCTACACTAAAATAAACCGTTTGAAAAAGGAGCGCAGAGCATCTTGAAAAATTCTAGAAATTATTTACGAGTGATCACCTTAATCTATTGTATCTATATGTGGTTATTTGCTACGCATTTTCATTTTATGGCGTTGAACGTGTTGTTAGCCTACATTCCAATTGAACTTAGTTATCTTTTAAACGCAGAAAAACGTAAAAGGGATTGGTTGATAGGTTTTGCTTGGTTAATTTTTTATCCTAATGCGCCGTACCTATTTACGGATTTTTTTCATTTAGAAACGCTATCTATTTATCGAGGCTTTAATACGATTTTTGCAAACCAAATTGGTGATTGGTGGGCGTTTGTTTGCTTAACTAGCGGGATTGTTATATATGGACTTTTAGGGATGAAAACAGTAACAACTGTTAGCCAGAAATTGCAAAGTTATTGCGGCTATAGAACAATTATAGGCTTTCAAGCCAGCCTTCATTTCTTGTCTGCTTTGGCGATTTATGTTGGACGTTTTGATCGATTACACAGTGTCTATCTTTTTATGAATCCAATTGAAACAGTGAAAATTATCTTTTTTGACTGGTCCCTTCAAAAATTAATGTTTATTTTATTAATGATGTTTCTACAGATGCTGTTGTTTGGGCTAATCCAATTATTAGGAAAAGAAGAAGCAATGTAAAGCTTTTTCTTTTTTTATATCCGCAAAATACGAACATTATATAGATAAATATATATAATAGTTAATATTTTGTTGTAAAAAGATAGCGATTCTCTTATAATCAAAGAGTAATTATTCGAAAACATGGATTTTAAGGGAGAGAAGTGCAATTATGAATACGTTTTTCAAATTAAAGGAAAACAAGACAACGGTATCAACTGAAATAATGGCGGGGGTTACGACCTTTTTTGCAATGAGTTATATTTTATTTGTTAATCCGTCCATTCTTTCAGAAACAGGGATGCCTTTTCAGGCTGTTTTTTTAGCGACCATTATTGCTTCAATCATCGGTACATTAATTATGGGGCTGTTTGCTAATGTACCTTACGCTCAAGCACCGGGAATGGGACTCAATGCTTTCTTCACGTTTACGGTCGTTTTTGGGATGGGGTATACTTGGCAACAAGCATTAGCAATGGTTTTTATTTGTGGTTTGATTAATATTTTGATTACAGTGACAAAAATTCGCAAAATGATTATTAAAGCAATTCCAGAGAGTTTACAACATGCTATTGGTGGTGGGATTGGAATTTTTGTCGCTTATGTAGGGTTGAAAAATGCTGGCTTACTAAGTTTCACAGTACAAGCAGAACCTCAAAATGGTGTTGTGAATGGTTCGAGTATCGTGCCCGCTTTAGGAAATTTTGATAATCCAGCTATTATTTTGGCGGTAATTGGGTTAGTTTTAACAACGATTTTAGTTGTCACCAATGTTCGTGGGGCTATTTTAATTGGCATTGTGGTTACTACGTTAGTCGCAATTCCAATGGGGGTGGTAGACACTGCTTCGGTTGATTGGCATGCTAATTCGTTGGGCAATTCATTTAAAGAATTAGGTACAACTTTTGGCGCTGCTTTTGGTGCTGAGGGCTTACAGTCATTGTTTAGCGATTCTTCAAAAATTCCTCAAGTTTTAATGACCATTATTGCCTTCAGTTTATCAGATACGTTTGATACAATTGGAACATTTATTGGTACGGGACGTCGAACAGGAATTTTCTCTAAAGAAGATGAATTAGCTTTAGAAGATAGTAAGGGTTTTAGCACTAAAATGGACAAAGCTCTATTTGCAGATGCTATTGCAACATCTATCGGTGCGATTTTTGGTACATCGAATACGACAACTTATGTAGAAAGTGCAGCAGGAATCGGTGCGGGTGGTCGAACAGGTTTAACATCGGTAGTGGTAGCAATTCTATTTGCCCTAAGTAGTCTTTTTTCACCACTTATTGCTATTGTGCCGGCACAAGCTACGGCTCCAGCGTTAATTTTAGTGGGAATTATGATGTTAGCTTCTTTCAAAGACATCAATTGGACGGATTTAGAAGATGCGATTCCAGCATTTTTTGCTTCAATTTTCATGGGATTATGTTATAGCATCTCTTATGGGATTGCTGCTGGGTTCATCTTTTATGCAGTGGTGAAAGTAGTCAAAGGGAAAGCCAAAGAAGTTTCACCAATTATTTGGGTCATTGATGCGTTGTTTATCTTAAACTTTGTAATCTTAGCTATTTTATAGTAAACAGAAGTGAGGCTGAGATAACAGCGGTTAGCTTCGAAGGTGTTGCATTTATTCAGCTATTTATCTTAAGCCCAAGTGTTAAGAAGTCTGGCAGATTGGTCGTTTTGACCGGTCTGTCAGACTTTTTTTTAAAAGAATTTTCTTTTGAGAGATTCACTCTTTTAGAGTATAGTGGTAGGTGAAGAGGTGATAAGGTGGATAAAAGTATGAAAATAAAATGGAAGCAGAATTTATTAGTCGCATGGATTGGTTGCTTTTTTACAGGGGCGAGTATTAGCTTAGTTATGCCGTTTATTCCAGTATATGTTGAACAATTAGGGACGCCTAAGAGTCAAGTAGAGTTGTTTTCTGGATTGGCAATTTCTGTCACGGCATTTGCTGCTGCGATTGTTGCGCCGATTTGGGGAAATTTAGCTGATCGAAAAGGTCGGAAAATTATGATGATTCGGGCTGCAGCAGGAATGACGATCACAATGGGGGCGTTAGCGTTTGTCCCTAATGTATACTGGCTGCTGATTATGCGTTTTATGAACGGGATTTTATCCGGCTATATTCCTAACGCAACAGCGATGATTGCGTCGCAGGCGCCAAAAGAGAAAAATGGCTGGGCTCTAGGAACATTATCAACAGGTGCAATTGCTGGGACGTTAATTGCGCCATCGATTGGCGGTGCGTTGGCACAGTGGTTTGGAATGGAAAATGTCTTTATTATTACCGGCGTTATTTTATTCATTACAACGTTGTTGACTATCTTTTTAGTTAAAGAAGATTTTCAACCAGTTGAGAAAAAGGATTTATTAACGACGAAAGAAATTTTTAGTAAGATGGATCATGTTTCAGTATTGATTGGTTTGTTTGTGACTACGTTAATTTTACAATTAGGAATTACAAGTATCAGCCCAATCTTAACGCTATATATTCGATCTTTAAGTGGCGATACAGAGAATGTATTATTTGTTAGTGGTTTGATTGTTTCGATTGCCGGCGTTTCAGCAATTATTTCTTCTCCAACTTTGGGAAAAATTGGGGACCGCATTGGGAACCAAAAAGTTTTATTAGGCGGATTAATTCTTTCTTTTATTTGTTACATTCCCATGGCGTTTGTGCAAACACCTTTTCAGTTAGGCGTTTTACGATTCCTTTTAGGTTTTTCAACAGGCGCATTAATGCCATCAATTAATACGTTAATTAGTAAAATAACGCCAACGGAGGGCGTAAGTAGAGTTTATAGTTACAATCAGATGTGTAGTAATTTCGGTCAAGTTTTAGGACCGATGGTAGGGTCAACAGTTGCCCATGGTTTTGGCTATTCTTCTGTTTTTCTGGTAACCGCTTGTTTCGTTTTAGGAAACATTGGGTTGTCCTTCTTTAATTTCCGAAAAGTTTTAAATAAAAAGCTCTAAACAGTTGAAAAGATAAAAAAACCAGTTACAATAACTTTAGTAACTGGTTTTTTCTTATTTAACAGGTTTGGTTTCTTTCGGTACTGCAAAGTGTGCAATTAATAAAATAATAACGGCTGTTGCCAACGATAGAATCGTTGTCATTTTAAAGTCGTATGAACCACCAGATAATGCACCGCCGATATATCCAACGACTTGGCCTAATGCGAAGGTCCAGAAAAATACAACAAGATAACGCATATGAGCACCTCTTTTCTAGCTCTTAGTTTAGCATATTTTCTTTAAAAGTAAAGAATCCGCGATAGGAAAATAAGAGAAGAGGCAAAAAATAGCAAGGATTCAAAAAGGAGCTGTCCAATGTCATTTCCACAATTACATACCGTTACTTCCTATTCGCTTTTATCTAGTACGGTTAGGATTCGTTCCTATGTAAAACAAGCGAAAGCGTTAGGTTATCAAACATTAGCGATTACCGATATCAATGTCTTGCATGGGGCGGTTGAATTTTATGAAGCATGCCAAGAAGCGGGAATTCAACCAATTATCGGTTTAAGATTAGAATATACCCCAGCAGAAAAAGAAGGGCATTCCGAATTGCTTTTATTTGCTAAAAATTTAAAAGGGTATCAGCAATTAATGCAACTATCTAGCAGCAAAATGACGACAGAGGGTCCCTTTTACTTAGCAGAACATCAATCCTTATTAAGTGATTTATTTGCCGTGACTTTGTCAGCTAAAGGAGAAGTCGCCCAAACATTTTTTGAAGATGAACAACAAGCGGTTCACGCTTTCCAACAACTTGCTTCATATTTTGATCCCCAGTCGTTATTTGTTGAACATTCTTTTTCAATGAATCAACAACGCAATCCAGCGCTCTTTTCTTTTTACCAAAGAGAACAATTACCTGGCGTGGCTTTGCAAGAGGTACGTCATTTAACAAGGGAAGAAGGCTTTGCCGTAACTGTTCTTGAGAGCATCAAAGAAAATAATCAATTGAATATTACAAGCCAAACACCGGAAATAGAAGGTCTGAATTACTTGCGTGAAGCAGAGACGACGATGGAACAAATGCTTCAAATAGCTGGTGCAGAAGTGGTCCAGAATACGATTCAGCTAGCTGAAAATTGCCGAGTTGACATTCCTTTACATCAAAAATTATTACCGCATTTTCCTGTGCCTGATAATCAAACGGCTGGTTCTTATTTACGCACATTGTGTTTAGAAAAATTACCAGAAAGAGTGCCTCATCTAAATGAAGTTTACCAAAAACGATTAGAAAAAGAGTTAACCATCATTCACAATATGGGCTTTGATGATTACTTTTTAATCGTTTGGGATGTGATGGACTTCTGTCATAACAATCAAATTGTTACAGGCGCTGGCCGAGGTTCAGCTGCGGGCTCTTTAGTGTCCTATGTGTTATCAATTACAGATGTAGATCCAATCAAATATGATTTGCTTTTTGAACGTTTTTTGAATCCGGAACGCTACACGATGCCCGATATTGATTTAGATATTCCTGATAATCGGCGGGAGGAAGTTTTAGCTTATGTCAGTCAAAAATATGGTCATTATCACATGGCGCAAATTGCCACGTTTGGTACGATGGCTGCGAAAATGGTTTTACGGGACGTTGCACGTGTTTTCGGGTTGTCCCAGAGTGAAGCGAATCGTTGGTCGGCAGCTGTCCCAAACAAGCTGAAAATTACGTTAGAAGAAGCATACCAAGAGTCAAAACGGATGCAAGAATTGGTCAATTTTTCGCCAAATAATCAATTGCTCTATAAAACAGCTGTTCAGCTAGAAGGATTGCCTCGCCATGTTTCTACGCACGCAGCAGGTGTGGTAATTAGTGATGAAAATCTTTTGAATTTGGTTCCGTTACAACTAGGATCGAATGAAATTTTATTGACCCAATTTACTATGAATGATGTTGAAAAAATTGGTCTTCTGAAAATGGATTTCTTGGGCTTAAGAAATTTATCTATCATTGATGATACCCTCACAGCTATTAAACGCGTCTATAATCAAACCATTCATTTAAATCAGATTCCATTAGATGACGAAACAACGCTGGCTTTATTTAGAAAAGGGGAAACAAGTGGTGTTTTCCAGTTTGAATCTGCTGGAATTCGGAATGTATTAAGAAAATTAGGACCAACTAGCATTGAAGATATTGCTGCTGTCAATGCCTTGTATCGTCCTGGTCCGATGCAAAATATTGATGTTTTCATCCGCCGGAAAAAAGGCTTGGAACAAATTAGTTATCCAGAGCCTAGTCTCGCCCCCATTTTAGAAAATACGTACGGAATTATTGTTTACCAAGAGCAGATTATGCAAGTTGCTGCGAAAATGGCAGGCTTCTCTTTAGGGCAAGCTGACATTTTACGTCGGGCCATTAGTAAAAAGAAAAAAGATGTGCTAGATGAAGAACGGAATCATTTTGTTAATGGTGCGTTACAACAAGGCTATCCCCAAGAAACAGCTAACCAAGTGTACGATTATATTGAGCGCTTTGCTAATTATGGCTTTAACCGCTCGCATGCATTTGCCTATTCCTTTATTGGTTTTCAAATGGCTTACTTGAAGGTTCATTATCCGAGTGCTTTTTATGTCGCATTGTTGCATTCTGTTCGTCATAATCCAACAAAAATTAAAGAATATATTGGCGAAGCTAGAAAAAACAAGCAGACGATTTTGCAGCCGTCAATTAACCAAAGTCACTACAGCTTTTACCTAAATCAGCAACAGCAAATTTTATTTGGTTTTAGTTCTTTAAAAGGAATCCGCCGAGACTTCATTCAAAATATTTTAAATGAACGCCGAGAAAATGGACCGTACAAAACGTTCGATGAGTTTCTTTTGCGAATTGATCGTAAGTGGTTGAAAGTTGAAAATATCGAACCATTGATTGCCATCGGTGCATTTGACGAAATTGCACCCAATCGCCGTCAATTAGCGGTAGGTTTAGAGAGTAATATCCAAAGTATTCTTCTCAGCGGTGGTAGTATGGATTTGTTAGAAACGTTGAAGCCCAAGGAAGAAGAAATTGCCGATTATCCGCTAGAAGAGCGACTAGAACAAGAAGAACAATATTTAGGGGTCTATTTATCAGGACATCCGACAGAAGAGTTCAAAAAAACACGCTTAGCCAAGCAAACGCAACTTGTTCATGAACTTGTTGAAAATCAGTCCACGAAATTATTGATTTATGTCAAAAACATTCGGACGATTCGGACCAAAAAGGGAGAACAAATGGCCTTTGTTGATGGGGATGATACAACAGGAAGTATTTCACTAACATTGTTCCCAACTGTTTTTCGCCAGTTAAGACAGAGTGTCGAGAAAGGGCAAGTTTATTATGTGGAAGGAAAAGTGGAACGCAGTACGTACAATCAAGAATTGCAAATATTGGTTCAACGAATAGAAAAAGCCCAACAAGTAGAAACATCAATTAGTGACGAAACGTGTTTTATCAGAATTACAAAAGATGTCGAACAAACGGACGTTTTTCAGAAAATGAAAGAGGTACTCAGTCGTCATGCTGGACACATTCCAGTGATTGTCTATTTTGAAAAAACAGGAAAGAAAATAGTATTAAATGAAGAAAATTGGGTCGCTCATACAAGCGCTAGTCAGCAACAATTAGCTTACGTTTTAGGTGAGCAAAACGTCATTTTCAAATGATTTACGGTAAAAAATACTAGTTGTTTTCAACTTTTTTCATTTTTTTCTTCTTAACTCAAGACATTTTGGTTCTTTAATGGTAAAATGAATGACGTAATATTTTTGTATATCAATTTTTGCGAAAAGGTTTCTTTTGGCAGTTGAAAGTATATTATATGAGGTGAAATAGCGAATGAAACGCATTGGTATTTTAACCAGCGGGGGAGATGCCCCTGGAATGAACGCTGCAATTCGTGCAGTCGTACGCAAAAGTATTTTTGATGGAATCGAAGTTTACGGTATTAACTATGGATTTGCCGGTTTAGTCGCAGGCGACATCCGTCGTTTAGATGTTGCTGACGTTGGCGATAAGATTCAACGTGGTGGAACATTCTTGTACTCTGCTCGTTATCCTGAATTTGCTACTGAAGAAGGGCAATTAAAAGGAATCGAACAATTGAAAAAATTCGGTATTGAAGGCTTAGTTGTTATTGGTGGAGACGGTTCTTATCATGGCGCAATGGCTTTGACAAAACGTGGTTTCCCCGCTGTTGGAATTCCTGGAACAATTGATAATGATATTCCTGGAACAGATTTCACAATCGGTTTTGATACAGCGATTAACACTGTTTTGGAATCAATTGACCGAATTCGTGATACAGCAACTTCTCATGTTCGTACATTCGTTATCGAAGTAATGGGACGTAACGCTGGTGATATCGCATTGTGGTCAGGCGTGGCAGGCGGAGCAGATGAAATCATTATTCCTGAACATGATTTTGATATGAAAAATGTTGCCAAACGTATTCAAGAAGGCCGCGACCGCGGGAAAAAACATTGCTTAATCATTTTAGCAGAAGGCGTAATGGGCGGAAATGAATTTGCTGATAAACTTTCTGAATACGGTGATTTCCATACGCGTGTATCAATTTTAGGACACGTGGTTCGTGGGGGCTCGCCAAGTGCTCGTGACCGTGTATTAGCAAGTAAATTTGGGTCATATGCTGTTGAACTTCTAAAAGAAGGCAAAGGCGGTTTATGTATCGGTATGTTAGATAACCAAGTAGTTGCAGCTGATATTATTGACACGTTAGAAAACAATAAACACAAACCAGATTTATCTCTTTATGAGTTAAATCATGAAATTTCTTTTTAATCTTGTATATTAGCTAATCTTATTAGCTTTGTATAAACAAATTTGGAATAGGAGCGTTTTAGTAATGAAAAAAACGAAAATCGTATGTACGATTGGACCAGCTAGTGAATCCGTTGATATGCTAGTAAACTTAATTAATGCAGGTATGAATGTTTGCCGTTTGAACTTTTCACATGGTGACTACGAAGAGCATGGTGCTCGTATTAAAAACATTCGTGAAGCTGTAAAAATTACAGGGAAACGCGTAGCGATCTTACTAGATACAAAAGGTCCTGAAATCCGCACAAATGACATGGAAAATGGCGCAATCACAATGAAAATTGGTGATTCAGTACGTATTTCTATGACAGAAGTTTTAGGAACAAATGAAAAATTCTCAATCACTTATCCAGAATTAATCAATGATGTAAACGTAGGTTCACACATTCTTTTAGATGATGGTTTAATCGATTTAGAAGTAACTGATATCGACCGTGATGCAAACGAAATCGTAACAGTTGTTAAAAACGAAGGCGTCTTGAAAAACAAAAAAGGCGTTAACGTACCAGGCGTTTCTGTAAACTTACCAGGGATCACTGAAAAAGATGCTAACGATATCCGTTTCGGAATTGGTCAAGGAATTGACTTTATCGCAGCTAGCTTCGTTCGTCGTGCTTCTGACGTTTTAGAAATCACTAAAATTTTAGAAGAAGAAAACGCAACACACATCCAAATCATTCCTAAAATCGAAAACCAAGAAGGTATCGATAATATCGATGAAATCTTAAAAGTTTCTGATGGTTTAATGGTTGCTCGTGGTGACATGGGTGTTGAAATTCCAACAGAAGATGTTCCAGTTGTCCAAAAAGCTTTAATTAAAAAATGTAATGCTTTAGGTAAACCAGTTATCACTGCAACACAAATGTTAGATTCAATGCAACGTAACCCACGTCCAACACGTGCGGAAGCAAATGACGTAGCAAATGCAATCTACGATGGAACAGATGCAGTAATGTTATCAGGCGAAACTGCAGCAGGGGATTACCCATTAGAAGCTGTTCAAACAATGGCTCGTATTGCAGTTCGTACAGAAGAAACATTAGTTAACCAAGATTCATTCGCATTGAAATTATATAGCAAAACAGATATGACTGAAGCAATCGGACAATCTGTTGGCCATACAGCACGTAATTTGGGTATCCAAACAATCGTTGCGGCAACAGAATCAGGCCATACAGCACGTATGATCTCTAAATACCGTCCAAAAGCACATATCGTTGCAATTACGTTCTCAGAACAAAAAGCACGTAGCTTATCATTATCATGGGGTGTTTACGCAACAGTTGCTGACAAACCATCAAGCACAGATGAAATGTTTAACTTAGCTTCAAAAGTATCACAAGAAGAAGGTTATGCTTCAGAAGGTGATTTAATCATTATCACTGCTGGTGTTCCAGTTGGCGAAAAAGGCACAACAAACTTAATGAAAATTCAAATGATCGGTTCTAAATTAGTTCAAGGTCAAGGTGTCGGCGAAGAAGCAATTATTGCAAAAGCCGTTGTTGCAGGAACTGCTGAAGAAGCAGTTGCTAAAGCGACTGAAGGAGCTATTTTAGTTACAAAAACAACAGATAAAGAATACATGCCTGCAATTGAAAAAGCATCAGCATTAGTTGTTGAAGAAGGTGGTTTAACTTCTCATGCAGCTGTTGTAGCGATTGCACAAAATATTCCAGTTATCGTAGGTGCTGCAGATGCAACATCATTAATTAATAATGACGAAGTGATTACTGTTGATCCTCGTCGTGGTATTGTTTACCGCGGAGCAACAACAGCTATCTAAGTCTAATTAATTCAATCATTTGATTTTAAGCAATATGTACTCGGACGCAAAGCTGGGACAAACCGATTCGTCAGTTTGTCTCAGCTTTTTTTACAAGGAAGACAGTAGTACGAAATGTTCAGAAAACACGTATTCAGTAAATAAAGAGTTGGGCGCAAATAGTAAAGTTATGTCTGAGTTTTAAATTATTTATGTTATTTCACACAAAAATTTTGTTATTTAATTAAATAAGCGCTAAGTTATCTTCAACAGAAAAACAATTATAAAAAAAACGAAAGAAAAACAGGAAATAAGAAAGGGCTGTCAAGAAAATTTCATTGACAAAGCTTTCATACCCCTGTATAATAGCTTTTGTTGCTTAGGAGTGATAATTATGAAGTGGTCTTTGTTAGAATTAAATAAATACAAAGAAGAGCCGCTAGTGTTTTCAGAAACATTGCATCTTAAAGAAGAGCTTCTTCAACGAGATGATACCTTGTTGGATGTAAGTCCAATCAAAGTAGAAGGCTTATTAGCAGTCAATAAATCAGAATATTTACTTCATTACACTATTCAGGTAACTGTAACCGTTCCTTCATCCCGTTCTTTAGAACCTGTGGCTTTGCCAATGCAAATCACGGTCGATGAAGTCTTTATGACAAAAGAACAAATGGATACAAGAGATGAACGATTTGCAGCTGAAGAGATTATTTTATTGGACAAGCCAACAATTGATTTAGATGAATCTGTCGAAGACAACATTCTATTGTCCATTCCAATTCAAGTGCTTACAGAAGAAGAACAAAACAGTCAAGAAATGCCAAGTGGCAATGACTGGGAAGTGATTTCAGAAGAAGCATATTTGGAAAGTAAGCAGAAAGCAGCAGAACAAACAGTGGATCCTCGTCTGGCTAAACTATCAGAATTACTCAGCGATAATGCTGAAAAGGAAGATAACAGCTAGGTTGGAATATATTGTGTATGTAAATACACGCATCTTTACAAGGAGGTGGAACAACAATGGCAGTACCAGCTAGAAGAACTTCTAAAGCGAAAAAAGCAAAACGTCGCACACACTACAAATTAACAATCAAAGGCTTAAATGCATGCTCAAACTGTGGTGAAATGAAAAAAAGCCATCACGTATGTCCAGCATGTGGTCACTACGATGGAAAAGACGTAATGTCTAAAGAAGCATAAGCATAAAAACATTTTTTGAAATGTTGAATCCCCTAGGCTAACCATGGAGCCTAGGGGATTTGTATTTTTTTAAGAAAATATGAAGAAATTGGAAATTTATTGGCACTATATTGTTTTCATATGAAAGATAGTGCGTTATAATAGTGAGGATTATAAGAGAATGCTCATAGAATTTTCGTTGATTATAATATAGGAGGTCATAAAATGACAAAACAACAATTTGGCGTAGTCGGCATGGCTGTCATGGGAAAAAATCTTGCTTTAAACATTGAAAGCAGAGGCTATACAGTTGCGCTGTATAACCGTACAGGATCAAAAACAACAGAAGTGGTTGAAGAACATCCTGACAAAAACTTTCAAGCAACATACTCAATTGAGGAATTTGTGAATGCAATTGAAAAACCTCGTCGAATTATGTTGATGGTTAAAGCTGGACCTGCAACAGATGCGACAATCCAAGAATTGTTACCACACCTTGATAAAGGCGACATCTTAATTGATGGCGGTAATACGTTCTTCAAAGACACAATGCGACGTAATGAAGAACTAGCAAACTCAGGAATTAACTTTATTGGTACTGGCGTTTCTGGCGGAGAAGAAGGAGCCTTGAAAGGACCATCTATCATGCCTGGCGGACAAAAAGAAGCGTATGAGTTAGTTGCGCCAATTCTTGAAAAAATTTCAGCTAAAGCAGAAGACGGTGAACCATGTGTGACTTACATTGGCCCAAATGGTGCTGGACATTATGTAAAAATGGTTCATAATGGGATTGAATATGGGGACATGCAATTAATTGCTGAATCCTACGATTTAATGAAACAAATCTTAGGTTTATCTGTTGATGAAATGGCAGAGATTTTCAAAGAATGGAACGAAGGCGAATTAGACAGTTACCTTATTGAGATCACGGCTGACATTTTGACACGTAAAGATGATGAAGGAACCGACCAACCAATCGTTGATGTTATTCTTGATGCAGCAGGCAACAAAGGAACAGGTAAATGGACAAGCCAAAGTGCGTTAGATCTTGGCGTACCATTACCATTAATTACAGAATCAGTATTTGCACGTTTTATTTCAGCTTACAAAGAAGAACGCGTAAAAGCAAGTGGCATTTTATCAAAACCTGCAGCCTTTGACTTTGCAGGCGATAAAAAAGAATTGATTGAAAAAATTCGCGAAGCATTATACTTTAGTAAATTAATGAGTTATGCGCAAGGTTTTGCACAACTCCGTGCAGCTTCTGAAGAATACGGATGGGATTTACCATTTGGTGAAATTGCAAAAATCTGGCGAGCAGGTTGCATTATCCGTGCACAATTCTTACAAAAAATTACCGATGCATATGAAAAAAATCCAGCACTTGAAAACTTGTTGTTAGATGAATACTTCGTAGAAATTACGAAAAAATATCAACAAGCCGTTCGTGAAGTTGTTGCGATTGCTGTTCAAGCAGGTGTTCCTGTACCAACATTCTCATCTGCAATTGCTTATTACGATTCTTATCGTTCAGATCGCTTACCAGCGAATTTAATTCAAGCACAACGTGATTACTTCGGTGCTCATACGTACGAACGCACAGACAAAGAAGGAATCTACCATTATAGCTGGTACAACGAAGAATAAACACGCTGGAGACCATGAGTGTGGCTCACCATGCTCATGGTTTTACTGTGGCTTAAAAAAGAACCAGACAGATTGAGTAGTAATTCTCTAATAAGTAGTAAGGAATAAAAAGGTTGAGCTTGAGTATAGCTTTTAAAGAGAAAGGACAATTAATCAAATGAGCAACATTTTAATTATTGAAGATGAAAAGAACTTAGCGAGATTCGTTGAGCTTGAATTAAAACATGAGGGGTATACGACAGAAGTACACTACAATGGTCGTACAGGATTGGAAGCCGCTCTTAACAACGAATGGGATGCTATCCTTCTTGATTTGATGTTACCAGAATTGAATGGATTAGAAGTATGTCGCCGTGTTCGCCAAGTGAAAAATACACCAATTATTATGATGACTGCGCGTGATTCAGTAATTGACCGTGTTTCTGGTTTAGACCATGGAGCGGATGATTATATTGTTAAACCATTTGCAATTGAAGAATTGTTAGCTCGTTTACGTGCGTTACTTCGTCGTATTGATATTGAGGGCGATAAAAATGTTGCAAAACAAACAACGATTACATATCGTGACTTAACAATTGAAAAAGAAAATCGTGTCGTTCGTCGTAATTCTGAAATGATTGAATTAACAAAACGCGAATACGAATTACTATTAACGCTAATGGAAAACGTGAACGTTGTCTTGGCACGTGATGTGTTACTAAATAAAGTTTGGGGCTATGAAACAGAAGTAGAAACAAACGTTGTGGATGTATATATCCGCTACTTGCGAAATAAAATTGACGTACCTGGAGAAGAAAGCTACATCCAAACTGTCCGTGGAACTGGCTACGTTATGCGTTCGTGAGAACTAATTAATGAAAAGAACGATTAAAAAAGAACTGGAAGGCCCATCTTTAACTATAAAGTGGGCTTTCGCAAGTTCTTTCTTTATATTTGTAGTTTTTACCATTTTTGCGGTGATTACCTATAAGTCTTCTGTCAGTCTTATTGTTGCCAAAGAAAAGGAAAATGTCGAAGCAACGATTGCAGAAGTAACAAATCGATTAGCTAATGCCAATGAAAATTTAACGGTAACAGACGTTTTTGACTATTTAAAAACGCCGAGTGAAAGAGATGAAAACTACTATAATAAGCATACAGCAGTAGAAGGTTCGTTTATGGAAATGGACAGTTTCATATCTGAACTAGGACAACCAGAACTTTATTTATCTGTGTATGACACAAACCAAAAGCTAGTTTTTAAAACGCAAAATGAATATGATAAGTTATTACAATTGGATCGACAATTACCTGTTGTTCGAACCGTTTTTGATAAAACCGGTTTTTATTCCGTGGAACCTATTTTTTCAAAAGAAACACGAGAAAAGATTGGCTATATTCAAGCGTTTTATGAACTTTCTTCTTTTTATGAAATTCGTAATCATTTATTATTAACACTTGTAGTTTTAGAAGTGATTTCTCTGATTGTAAGTAGTGTCTTAGGCTTTATCCTCTCTTCTTATTTCTTAAAACCATTAAAAGTATTGAGAGACACGATGGATACAATCCGCAAAGACCCGCAATCAGATGTCCACATGCCGGAGATTAATACGAGAGATGAGTTAGCAGATATCTCGGAAATCTTTAATGAAATGTTAGATCGTATGAGACGCTACATCGAACAACAAGAGCAGTTTGTTGAAGATGTTTCCCATGAATTAAGAACGCCCGTTGCGATTATGGAAGGCCATTTAAACCTTTTAAATCGTTGGGGGAAAGACGATCCTGAAATTTTAGATGAATCATTAAAGGCCAGTTTACAAGAAATTAGTCGTATGAAGAGTTTGGTCCAAGAAATGCTTGACCTTTCACGCGCTGAACAAGTGGACACCCAATATGCAAATGAACGAACAGATGCTAAACAAGTAGTCTACCAAGTATTTAATAACTTCCAATTGGTTTATCCTGAGTTTCATATCACATTAGATGACGATTTACCAACCGAAGTTGAACTGAAAATCTATCGTAATCACTTTGAACAATTGCTAATTATTCTATTAGATAATGCGATTAAATATTCAACAGATCGAAAAGAAGTGCATATTTCCATTTCTCGAACGATGAATGAATTTGAAATAGCTGTGCAAGATTTTGGTGAAGGAATCACTGAAGAAGACTTGGAGAAAATATTTGATCGATTCTACCGAGTAGATAAAGCCCGTGCAAGAAATAAAGGTGGTAATGGCTTAGGACTATCGATTGCAAAACAATTAGTCGAAAACTATAAAGGACGTATTGATGCAGAAAGCGTATTGCATCAAGGAACGATCTTTAGAATTTTTATTCCAATCGCTGGAATAAAAGAAGAGGAGGTCGGGACAGAACCGTTTAGCTCCGAGAAATAAGAAGAAATTTCCGAAAATTGCTCTTTAATTTTTGGAGAATTTCGGCTTATTTCCGAAGGAGTTGCTTCTGTTCCCGCCGTTTATCAGTTTTTGAGCGTGGAGCAAAAATCCAAAGTGATTTT
Organism: Enterococcus sp. HMSC078F03; assembly: GCF_001811595.1. Lineage (NCBI taxonomy): Bacteria > Bacillati > Bacillota > Bacilli > Lactobacillales > Enterococcaceae > Enterococcus > Enterococcus sp. HMSC078F03. The sequence goes on from NZ_KV805578.1 coordinate 91,178, forward strand.
TGCTCCACGCTTTTTTTTTACGAATGAATAACGAACATTTCAGTAAGAGGAAAGGAATTATAAGATAAAGAAACGAATGTTTTCTTTGCAGAAAATATTCATCGTTCGAAATTGAAAAAAATGTTATTTTTCTGCAAAATAATAGTTGCGTTTTAGAAAAATCCTTGGTATATTAATATCTGTTCTGACAAACAGTTTGTTAAGAAAAAAGTTTTAAAAAGTTGAAAATTTTTCTTGACGAAAAGATAAATAACATGTTAGAATAACAAAGTCGTTAAAGAGATTGCTTTTAAATCAATCATTTGATCAAAAAAACTTGTTATAAAATAACAAAAAAGTTTTAAAAAGTTGTTGACAAACAACTGAGATAATGATAAGATATAGAAGTTGTCACAACAGACGACAACGACCAAGCAAAACAACTTGAAAAAACTTTTTAAAAAAAGTTCTTGACATTCAAACAAAAGTTTGTTATGATATAAAAGTTGCTGCGAGGT